>JBBIMZ010000272.1:5203-5601 GCA_037444135.1 Solibacteraceae bacterium | reverse complement strand
GCGCGGGTGGGCCTCCGGGCGCTCCTAGCCTTCCTCCGGCCGCCACCCCCCGCCCACCGACCGGCGCTTAACACGCTGGCGCGCCTGCGCGATCTCGGCAACACCGTCCTGGTCGTCGAACACGATCAGGAAACCATCGAGCGCGCCGACTACGTCGTCGACCTCGGCCCGGGCGCCGGACGCCTCGGCGGCGAGCTCGTGGCGGCGGGCCCGCCCGGCGCCATCCGGAGCAATCCCCGCTCGCTCACCGGCTCTTACCTGTCCGGGAGGCTGGAGATCCCGCTGCCGCCTATCCGGCGCCGGCCCAACGGCAAGGTGCTCACCGTGCGCGGCGCCGGCGAGCACAACCTCAAACGCATCGACGTCGATTTCCCGCTCGGCCTGTTCATCGTCGTCAC
>JBBIMZ010000272.1:0-5193 GCA_037444135.1 Solibacteraceae bacterium | reverse complement strand
GTTTTCCGCGCCTTGAAGCGTCACCTCTACGGCTCCCGCGTCGAAGTCGGCGCCCATGAGGCCCTCGAAGGCGTCGAGCACATCGACAAGGTCATCGAGATCGACCAGTCGCCCATCGGCCGCACGCCGCGGTCGAACCCCGCCACCTATACCGGCGCCTTCACGCCCATCCGGGAGCTCTATGCCATGCTGCCCGAATCGCGCGAGCGCGGCTATAAGCCGGGCCGCTTCAGCTTCAACGTCAAAGGCGGGCGCTGCGAGGCTTGCCAGGGCGATGGCCTGAAGCGCATCGAGATGAGCTTTCTGCCCGACGTCTACGTCACCTGCGACGTCTGCCGCGGCCGCCGCTACAACCTCGAGACGCTCCAGGTCAAGTACCGCGGCTATTCCATCGCCGACCTGCTCGAAGCCACCGTCGAGGAGGCGCTCGGCGTCATGGAGAACATCCCGCAGATCCGCTCCAAGCTCCAAACCCTCGTCGACGTCGGCCTGGGCTACATCCATCTCGGCCAGTCGTCAACGACGCTGTCCGGCGGCGAAGCCCAGCGCATCAAGCTCGCGCGCGAACTCAGCAAGCGCCAGACCGGCCGCACCTTCTACATCCTCGACGAACCCACTACCGGCCTGCACTTCGACGACGTCAAAAAGCTCCTCGACGTGCTCCAAAGACTGGTCGACCTGGGCAACACCGTCGTCGTGATCGAGCATCATCTGGACGTCATCAAATCGGCCGACTGGATCATCGACCTCGGGCCCGAAGGCGGCGAAAAGGGCGGCCGCCTCGTCGCGGCAGGCACGCCGGAACAACTCATTCGCCACCCGAAAAGCTACACCGCGCAGGCGCTGCGCAAGGTGCTGGGCGGGGCCGGCTGACCGGACGCCGGCCCGGTCAGGGCCGTCGCTCGACCAGCAGGATATGCTCGCAAACCATCACGACTTCGCCCCGCTGGTTCACCAGTTCGCATCTCTCGGTCACCCGCCCCTGCTTCGGCCGCTTGGCGTCGTCGGCCTTGGCGCTGACGGTGACCCGCGTGCGCACGGTGTCCCCGATGAACACCGGCTTGATGAAACGCAGCCGGTCGTAGCCGTAGGTGAAGGCCGCCGGGTTGATCTCGCCGGCCGTCAGGCCGATGGCGATCGAAAAGATCAGCGTACCGTGCGCGATGCGCTGCCCGAACCTCGTCGTCTTGGCGAACTCGGCGTCCATGTGGTGCGGGTAGAAGTCCCCCGTGTGCCCGGCATGGACGACGATATCGGTTTCAGTGATCGTCCGGGCGGTGGTTTCCCGCACCTCGCCGACAGTGTAATCTTCAAAGTAACGCAGTTTCTCCATCTCCCTAAGTACTCAGTCCGGAACAGGGACCGCGCCTTCGGCGTCGCTCCGGTAGCACGCTTCCACTAACGCCATCGTCTTATAGGCGTCGTCGACTCTCGTGTACAGAACGTCCTCCTCGCCCGCCGCATACCGCTGTAAGTTCGCCATCGTGCCGATAAAGGCGTCGGGAAACCACCGCCCGGCCAGAGGGACGGCCGTCCAGTCGTAGCCGTCCGAGATCAGCTCCAGCGATTCCGGCTCGCCCTGGGGATAGTTCAACAGCAGTCCCAACACGGCGACGGCGGCGCCCCTGCTGCCCGTCAGCGTCATCGTCGCCGCTTGATGCCTTCGCTCCGGCCGGAAATTGTGGTTGATCGAAAGGCAAACCCGCGTATCCTCGCCGTAGTCCAGAATCGCACTCGTGCGCGTGCTCTTCAGTTGCGGCGCTGACGGGTGCCCAACCGTCCGCGCATAGACGCCCCGCGGCTCGCCGAGCATCCAGCGGATCCAGTCCAGGTAATGGATCGAGTGGACCAGAATCTCGACGCGGTCCAGCGCGGCCAGATACGGGAACAGGTGCCAAGGCGTGTAGACCTGAAGCCGGAACTCGATGTCCAGGATCTCCCCGAATAGCCCTCTTTCCCAGGCATGCCGCACCGCCAGCATCATCGGACTGAAGCGAAGCTGAAAGTTGACGGCCGCACAGAGCTTCTTCGCCCGGCACAGGTCTCGTATCCGCCGCGCCTCCGCCAGATCGACGCCGAGCGGCTTCTGAATCAGGACCGCAGTCTCTGCCGGGATCGCCTCGAGCACACTGAAGACTTGCTGGGGCGGGACCGCAACGTCGATCACGGCGCCGGCAACGTCGAAACATTCTTCCAGCCGCACGCAAACTCTCGGGATCGAAAAGCGGTCGGCCGTGGCCCGGCTCCGCTCAGGCCGGATGTCATACACCGCCGCCACCGGCAGCCCCGCCTTCCGATAGGCGGGCAGGTGGGCATCGTTGACGATCCCGCCGGCGCCGACGATCACGATCGGCCGCGGTTTTCTGGGAAGCGGCCAGCTCTGCCGCAACTCGGAGACATTCAGCTTGCCTTTCGCCGCCGGTGTCGCTTCGGAATTCATCGCTGTGGCAAGAGCGGGCGCCGCCTCAACACTGCCTCACGACTGCATTCAGGGGCAGCCCGCGATAGAAGCGCGCCAGTGCGGCGATGTTCCGGTCGTTCACCGCGTCCCGTCCTTCGCCGGGAAACGCTTCGATCGGCTTGCCGAGATACTCGCTGACCGGAAGCGGCAACGAGCTTTCGCGCGGGCGCGCAAATCCATACAGATCCCGCTTGCGGTTGGCCGGATCGGACAGATACTTCCGGGCGTCGTGTTGCGGCCACCCCGCCAGGCACTGGATCAGCCGCGTCCGGCGGCCCTTCATCCTCAGGCCGGCCTCAAAGTAGTCGCGTCGGTAGGACTCGTTCATCAGCCAGTCGACTTCGCGGAGCATGGCCGAGTCCGTGATGGTCGCGTCCTTCAGATTGCTGCAGGAGAGCCAGACGATGCAGTCGGCCTTCGCCCCTTTCGCCGCGCCGCGCACGGCCCGCCAGCAACGCTCGATCGCCGCCCGCTCGTAGCGCAACATCTCCTCCCGGCTCGGGGCGCCGCTCTTGGGAAACGGTCTTCCCGTGAGTTGCTCATAAAGCCGCTTTTCGCACTCGATCCAGCCGTTGGCGCGCAGCTCCGCTTTCGGATTCCACACCCAGTCGATCATGAACCCGTCCATGTCCGTCTTCCGCACGGCGTCGGCGATCGAGCGTGACAAATACTCGAGGTATTGGTCGGTGAACGGAATGTGGAGCGTTGACGGCATCCCATAGCTCAACTCGGGATGTTGCTGCGCCCATCTGGAATTGGCCCCGGCGCAAAAGTACCCCATCACCAGCATGCCCCGGCGCCGGCCGAGCCGGACCACTTCGGTCAGGAAATCGTGGCGCAGGCCCGGTTGCTCCGGCGCAAAGCCGCCCTTGTACCAGGCGTAGCCGTTGCAGGAGACCGCAAAGGTCTGGATCACGTTCGCCCCCAGGGCTTCGTACCAGTCCACGTGCGCCTCGGGCGAGGCGGTCGCCCAGTGACCGGGCTTGGCGAACCGGTTCGGCCATCCCTCCTGATTGTCGTCGAGCCAGTTGAAATCGATGCAGAAGGCCTGGATCCGTCGCGGCGCGGCTGCAGCCCGCGCCGCGAGGGCCCTCCCCAGCGCCGCGCCGGCCGCCGTCGATATCATGCTCCGCCGGGTGAACTCCATCGCCGCGTTCCTTGCCGCCGTCAGAACCGGCCGTAGCGCTCGTAGGCCGCCAGCGGATGGACCCCCTGGAGGATCGCTCGGCGCACCAGGTTCTCCGTCCGCACCAGCTCCTCGGCTTTGCCGATCACCTCTTCGACCGCGCCTTGGGGAATGACGGCAACCCCGTCGCGGTCCCCGAAGATGTAATCGCCGGGAGCAATCACGGTCCGGCCCACCGTGATGGGCACGTTGTAGGCCACCATCCTCCAGCGCCCGACAATATCCCGCGGCGTCGTGTACCGGCAGAACACTGGAAAGTTCAGCCGCCGCATGTATTCCGTGTCTCGCGCGCCGCCGTCGATGACCGCCCCGCGGGCGCCCCGGTGCTTGGCCGTCTCCGAGGACAGCTCCCCCAGATGCGCGGCGACGCTGTCATTGGGCTGGCTCACCAGCACATCTCCGGGCCGCACGTCTCCGAGCATTTCAAGCAGCGGCCGAAAAATCCTGTCCGGGTCGAGTTCTTCGCAGGGCTCTCCCAGGACCGTCAGCGCCCTTCCGGCCACCGTCGAACCCGGCGTCAGGCCCCGGATTTCCGGCGGCAGGATCTGATTCCTCAACCCCATCTCATCCAGCACGTCGCTCACCGCTCCGCTGTAGGGGATCGCCGCCAGCCGCTCCACCAGATCCAGTCCCGCCGCCAATTCGCCCATGCTCATCCGGCCCTCTTCCAGAGGGTACAGCAGGACGCGCCGGGACTCAATTCGAAGTTGTTGAAGTCGCCATTAGCGCCGCGTGAAGCACCGGGCCTCGGCGGTCCGCGAGCTATAATGCCCCCACGGGCGAGGGAACTCAGTCAGCTCCGGGCTGTGGTCGCGCTGGGCGAGTTGGCGAGCTTTTCGAAAGCCGCCGAGGTGTTGCACCTCACCCCTCCCGCGGTCTTCTCGCAGATCCGCCACCTGGAAGAGGAGATCGGCGCCAAGCTCTATGAATGTGTCGGCAACCGGCGGGAGCTCACCGCTCACGGCAAGCGACTGGTGGAGCGGGTCAAAGAGATCGTTCGGATCCACGACGAGTCGCTGGCCGAATTGCGCGAGCTTCAGGGCGATTCCGCCCGAGATGGTGAAACTCGGCATCGGTTTTTCCGTGCTGCCGTTCTACAGCGTCGGGCGCGAGGCCGACGCCGGCCAAGTCCGGCTCGTGCGCTCCCGCTCGCGGCAGGCTCACGTCGTCGGCTTCGCCGTTCGCAGGCAAACCATGCGCCGCCGGATCCTCGACGATCTGCTGGCCGTCGCCGCTCAGTGGGCGCAGTGGTGGCCGCTGGCTAAATACGTCTTTCCCGCACCCTCGGCGAGTCCGGCGGCCGACGGCGCCGACGCGCTCGCGCGCCACGTGTTTCATGCCGCCTTAAACACTCATTAGAAACTTTCGAATTCCCTCCTGGCGGCTCCTGTGATACCGTCGGTTTGGGTTGATCGCGCTCGCTAGCTAAAGCCTCAGGGGGAGGGCCGGCGGATGTCCGCCAGTACTGCGCAGGCGAACCACAGGGCGGTCGCCACAGCAGCCGCAGCCGCCACCCAAGGAGCGTGCCCCGGGTTCGGCGCGGCCG
>JBBIMZ010000271.1:0-5620 GCA_037444135.1 Solibacteraceae bacterium | reverse complement strand
GGCGAGGCTTTACTGCTCGTTCCTCGCCGCCGTCACCCGCGGCGAGCCCTGGGAGCCACCCTCGCCTCCCCGGCCTCCGGCGCCGCCGGCCGCGCCGGTCGCCAAAGAGGAGATCCTCGGCTGGACCGGACCGGACGAGTACGTGCAGGCGCACCTGGACCGGCTCGAGCAGACTCTCGCCATCACGCCCGCCGGCGGACCCGGCGACCGCATCCTCGAGATGGGCGCCTACCTGCATATCACGCCCGCCCTGAAAACCAGGCTCGGCTACGGCGAGGTCCGCGGCTGCTACTACGGCCCTGCCGGACGCACCGAGCGCAAGAGCGTCGTCGCCTCCTCCGGCGAAACCTTCACTTGCGAAATCGACCTGTTCGACGCCGAGCGCGACCGCTTCCCCTACCCCGACGGGCACTTCACCACCGTGCTCTGCTGCGAACTGATCGAGCACCTCGCCGCCGACCCCATGCACATGATGAGCGAGATCAACCGCGTGCTTCGGCCCGGCGGCTGGCTCGTGCTGACGACCCCGAACGTGGCTTCCCTGCGCGCCGTCGCCGCGATCCTCCAGGGCTACCATCCGGGCTTCTTTCCCGCCTATTTGCGCCCGCCCGCCCCCGGCGCGCAGCCGGAGCCTCGTCACAGCCGCGAATACACCCCCAAGGAGATCGCCCGGCTGCTGCTCGATGCGGGCTTCGAGGTGGCGCGACTCGAAACCGGCTCGTTCCGCGAAGCGCCGAGGCCGGAGCTGATCTGGGTCGGCGATCTGCTCGAGCGCTACGGCCTGCCCTCGGACCTGCGCGGCGACTGCATCTACGCCGTCGGCCGCAAGGTCAGCCCCGTGCTCTCGCGCTATCCCCCCAGGCTCAATAGCTGAATGGGACCGCGCTATCTCAACCCGCAAGTGGAGGTCGACGAATCAGCCCGGCGCCTCCGCGTTCGCTTCGTCCTCGAAGACCTCCCCGCCGGTCGGGCGTCGGCCGGGCGCCTGCTTCTCGGCTGGCAACTCTATGATCCCGATACGGGCCTCTTCCTGGCGGAAGGACCCTGGCAGCCTCTGGCGGTGTCCGCCTCCGCCGCCGGCCGCGCCGAGCAAACCGTCGAAATCCTGCTTCCCCGGGAAAAGGGCCGCTACGATGTCTACATCTCCCCGCTCGAAGAGGATGCCGGCTGGTATTATCAGCGCGGCCGGCCGTTTCTTCTGGTTGAGGCCGTGGTCGAAGCCGGCCGGGCGGCGCTCGCCGGTTTGCGCAAGACCACTGTGCGCCGTCTGATCTGGCGCAAGCGCCTCCGCTCGCTGGACAAGGCTTTCACCTTGCCGGCGCTCACCGTCTGGCGCCACCGGAGCCTGATCGGCTCCATGGTCCGCCGCGATATGGCGGCGCGCTACCGCGGCTCGGTCGGAGACCTGCTCTGGTCGGTCTTGAACCCGGTGCTGCTGATGCTCACCTACTATTTCGTTTTCGGCATCGTCCTCCAGACCCGCTTCGGCGCCGACCCCAGCCGCGCCGGCTTCGCCCTCTATTTCCTCGCCGGCATGCTCCCGTGGCTGCCTTTCGCCGAAGCCGTCGGGCGCTCGCCCGCGATCGTGGTCGAACACCGCAATTTCGTCAAGAAGCTCGTCTTTCCGATTGAAATCCTGCCCGTGAATCTCGCCGTCGGCGGACTGGTTACGCAGGCTCTGGCGCTGGCGGTCTATCTGGTCTTCCTCCTGGCCTCTCGCGGGTCGGTGCCGCCGGCGGCGCTTTGGCTGCCGGCGCTCATCGTGCCGCAATTTTTGTTCACGCTCGGCCTGTCCTGGTTCCTGGCGGCGCTCGGCGTCTATGTCCGCGATCTCGGCCAGCTCATCGGTTACCTGCTCACGCTCTGGTTCTTTCTGACCCCGATCTGCTATCCGGAGACGGCCTTGCCCGCGGCTGCCCTGCCGCTGCTTGCCAAAAACCCGATCTTCGTCCTCGTCCAGGGCTTCCGCGCCGTCTTGCTCGAGGGCGTCCCGCCGCCCGCCTCGCCGCTAGGGAAGCTCTGGCTGCTGTCGATCGCCGTCTGCCTCGTCGGCCACGCCTGGTTCTACAAACTCCGCAAGAGCTTTGCGGACGTCATCTGACGGCCGCCTGCGGCGCGCTGCGGCAGGCGCTCAGTTTCTCGAGCGAACGGACGGTCTCCGGCAAGCGCCGCGCCGAGCTGTTCAGCCCCAGATACCGTTCCAGGTTCACACGCGCCGCCGCGCAGTCGCCGCGCGCCCAGTAGATCTTGGCGAGCAGCAGGTAGGGCGCCGGGGCGCGGCCGCCCCCGATGCGCAAAGCCGCTTCGGCCGCCTGGAGCGCCGCCTCCCACTGTCCTAGGCCCGCCTGGGCCTCGGCCAGAAACGCGTAACCCGTCAGCCAGTTGGCGTCGGCGGCCAGCGCCCGGTTGGCGACGGCGGCAACTTCCCGGTAACGGCGTTCTTCCAGATACGCCGCGGCGAGATGGGCATAGGGAAACAGAAAGCCGGGATCGGCTTCGATCGCTTTTTCGAAGGCGCCGAGAGCCTCCGCCCTGCGGTCCAGCCGCAAGTAGACCAGGCCCAGCGCGTCCCACACATCGGACGGGGCGTTTCGGGCAGTTGCCTGTTCGTAAAGCCGGGCCGCCCCCGCCCAGTCGCCGCGCTGGGCGCATTCGGCCGCCCGGTGAAGCGCTTTCTGAAGCGTGCGGTCGGCCTGCGCCGCCAACCGGTCCACCGAAACCGTCCCGAACGTGCGCGCCCCCGCCCAGCGCTTGGGCAGCATCAGGGCGTGAAAGTTCTCCCGGCCGGCCTCGAGCGTCACCGGCTCCTCCGTCAGGATGAAGTCGCCGGCCCGCGCCCGCAGCGTATAGACCCCCGGCGGAACCTTGTCGAACAGGAACGACCCGTCAGGGCGGCTCTGGCGCCGCCCCCGCGTGCGGCCTTCCGCCGCCAGCTCCACCGTGACCGTGCGGCGCGGCGGCTCGCCGCCGGCCTCCCGGAAGACATACCCCGCCAGCGAGGCCAGTTCGGCCGCCAGCGCCAGCAGCGCTCCCATCCCGCCTGTAAGATACCACGCCCGAACAAAGGGAGCACCACGGCGGTTCTCGTACACTGGGGCTATGACGATGCATGACCTGATGCGCTCCCTGCACACCAAGAACAGCTCCAAGATCGTGATGGTCGTCTCGGACGGTCTCGGCGGGCTGCCGATGGAACCGGGCGGCCCCACCGAACTCGAAGCGGCCGCCACCCCGAACTTGGACCGCCTCGCCGCGCAGAACGTCTGCGGGCTGTCGATCCCCGTTCTGCCGGGAATCACGCCCGGCAGCGGGCCGGGCCATCTGGCCCTGTTCGGCTATGATCCGCTCGCGTTCCCCATCGGCCGCGGACTGCTCGAAGCGCTCGGCGTCGACCTCGAAGTCGGCCCGCAGGACGTCGCCATCCGCGGCAACTTCTGCACCGTCAACGAAAAGGGCGAAATCACCGACCGGCGCGCCGGACGCATCCCGACCGAGACCTGTGCGCGGCTGGTCGACAAGCTCCGCCGCATCCGCCTCGAAGGCGTCGAGCTGATCATCGAGCCGGTGCGCGAGTACCGCTTCGCGATGCTCCTGCGCGGCGAGGGCCTCGAAGGCGACGTCGACGACACCGACCCCCAGGTGACCGGCGTGCCCCCGCTCGAGCCGCGCGCCCGCAACGAAGCCTCCCGCCGCACCGCCGGGCTCGCCGCCGAATTCCTCCGCCGGGCGCGCGAGATCCTCAAGGACGAGCATCCGGCCAACATGGTGACCTTGCGCGGATTCGCCCGGCGGCCCCCCATGCCCGCTTTCGAAGAGCTCTACGGCCTGCGCGCCGCGGCCATCGCCGTCTATCCTATGTACCGCGGCCTGGCCCGCCTCGTCGGCATGACCGTCCTGCCGAAGGTGGCCAGTCTCGCCGAGCAAGTCGCCGCGCTCCGCGACCACTGGGAGCGCTTCGACTTCTTCTTCCTCCATTTCAAATACACCGACAGCACCGGCGAAGACGGCAACTTCGCCGAAAAGGTCAAGCGCATCGAGGAACTGGACGCGGCCATTCCCGCCATCGTCGAACTCAACCCGGACGTGCTCATCGTCACCGGCGACCACAGCACGCCCTGCGCCTGGCGCAGCCATAGCTGGCATCCCGTGCCCGTGCTGCTCGCCTCGCGCCTGTGCCGCCCCGGCCGCGCCCGCGCCTTCGGCGAATCGGAATGCCTGCTCGGCGGCCTCGGCCAGTTCGAAGCCAAATACCTGATGCCCCTCGCACTGGCCAACGCCGGTCGCCTGCAAAAATTCGGCGCCTGACCTGCCCCCGTTTCTTCTACCAGAGTCTCAAGGCCTTACGCACTCCCGCGCCGACCACCTGCACTTGGAATCATCGAGGCACCGTGTTTTTGAATGAGGATCTGCCGCTGCCGCTCGAGTTGAGGGTCACCGGGATGTTCGGCCGCCCAATCCTCAAGCCATCGATTTCGCTCACGAGTTTCGCCAAGCATGTCGAGGCAGATGACGGCAGCACAATAGATCGCAGAGCTGGTTTCCCGCTGACCGGCACTCAGTGTCTCGGGCGACTTGATGTGCGCTTTTGCATCTTCGACCGCTTCCCGCCACATTTTCTCCGCTTTCTCGTGATGCATGCCACGATAAAAATCAAAACCTGCTTGCTTCTTAGCAAAGATCTTGCGTTCCATCATTTCATAAAAATCCGGGAACACCCTGATCGCGCGGTCCGCAACGAGGATAGCCCTGGACCACTCCTTCTCCCCTATTTCCATTGCTACCCACTGCAGATACATGTCTCGTCGTCGACTCTTGAGCTTTACGGCGGTTTCGAATTGCTTCCGCGCATCGGCAACACGGCCCATACGCTTATACAAGTACCCGAGGAAGCTGTGCAAATCCGGAGATTGTGGATATTTGTCAACAGCTTCCAGCAAGATCTGCTCGGCTTCTTGATACCGGTTCGTGTTGAGACGGAGTTGAGCCTGTCTGATCAGCGCACCTACCACGCCGGGAGCGACTCGGGGCATCTTTCCCTTGAGCACATTGCTGGCGCGTTCAATCCGAGCGTAGAGGTCACTTTGTCCCTCGACAAGCCGGACCAACTTTTTAGTGTTGAGGTTGATGTCGAAGCGTTGTTCGGCCTCGATCACCTTGGGTTTGGGAAACAGAAAGAGCGTCTGCAGCTCAGATAGGGCGGACAACAACCGGTCCTCAGACAGTTCAAGAATGCTTTCGAGCTCAGCGTAGGAAATCGGCCCATCAGTGACGGCAGCAGCGCCGAGCACCTTCTTCGCGTCTTGTGAAAGACTTTCCATCTCCCTCTGAAGGGCGTACTTTCGGGCCTCGTCACCACGACGGTCATCCCAAGTATTAAGTGCCGTCTTCACATCTAGGATTCGAGTCAGACGTAGAAGATCATCCATGTATAGCGGCGAACCGTCAGTCACCCTGACCAACTCCGACATTACCTGAGGCGTGAATTGGCGGCTGTCGAGTCCATAGAGCTGCACCCGGGAGTGAATGAACGCTTCGGCCTCGTCTTTTTCAAAGCCCTTTACCACATAGCTGCGAATCCCGGGTATATCGCGCCGAGACGTCAGTAGCACCGCTGACTGGG
>JBBIMZ010000270.1:0-5646 GCA_037444135.1 Solibacteraceae bacterium | reverse complement strand
GCCGGGCTGAGGCCCACTTCTCGGGCCATCAAGCGAACACTCCAGTGGGTAGCATACCGGGGGCTGCTGCGGAGGGTCTTTTCCACCACCGCCGCCCCCTGCTCCGGGGAGATCTGCTTCGGGCGGCCCGGACGAGGGCGATCCTCCAGGATGCCCGCCAGCCCGTCGGACTGAAATCGGCGGCGCCAAAGCAACACGGTGGGCAGGCTGGTGCCCAACTGACGAGCCAGGACCTTGTTCGCTGTGCCCTTGGCCGCACCCAGCACGATCTTGGCACGCAGGACCACGTTCTGTGGGGCGCTCCGCAGAGCGACGATCTCCGACAGCTTCCGGCGGTCCCGATCCGTGATTTCCAGAGCAGCGGCAGGGGCATGAGGCATGGCTCCTACAGTATGGAACACTCGCCGCCAAAGATCAAGCGATTTATGAGACATAACACTAGACGGCGCCGAGCCCCGCCCCTAGTCTAGGAGCGGCGGCCGACTCGGGAGGCTGCCGGCAAGCCCGGGTCGTCGTAATATAGCCGGGCCTAAGTGCACCTACGCTCCGTCACAAGACCTATCTTTTGGCACTCCTCCCGCACATGTTCGCTACAAGTATCCAGCATACTGGAACTCATTCTGCGCCCAACCCTGTTCGAACTTCTCCGCTGCCCGCACGATGCAGCGGCGGCTCGTGCATTCATTCCTTCTTGCCCAGAGTGAAAATGAGCACGAGGAGCTTCGGTCCTGTGCCGCCTGTCAAGACAGCACGCGACGGAGGCGAGCTTCTGGCCCCGGCCCGGCGCCGACTTTCGCCGCCGCTTACTCCCTGCTGCGCTCTCCGGCGCCTCGCGCCGAGGCCCCGCAGGGGCGACCGTATGACTCCTGCGGTCGGCGCAGGGCGCCGCCTGCTCGCTTCAGGCCGGCGCCGCGGCCGCCGCCGTGCGTGATACACTCCAGCTGGTTCCGTCGAGCGGGCCATCCGCGAAAAGAGGTTGGCGAGCGATGGCCCGCAAGGCGGCTTGGGGGTTCCTGGAGCCGGTCAATGACGTGGTCGAAGGCCTCGAGCACCGCCACTGGAGCTCGAGGATCTGATTCCTGCCACGATCTGCGGCACTCTTACGCGACTTGGGGCCGGCGGCCAGGCATCAAGGCCGAAACGATGGGCGACCAGCTCCACGCCTCGGTCGTGCTGACGCTGGACGTCTACAGCCACGCGCGGATCGGTGAAGCCGACGCTGAAGCGCTCCACGCAGCATTCCTACGAGTGGGCCTTCCGGTGGATCCGGCCGGCCTTTGCCGGCGTGGCGCTGGGGGACATCGACAAGGCGGACGTGCAAGCCTTTCTGACGGTGGCGAGCCGGAAGCTGGCCGGCCACTCGGTGCGGGATCTGCGGGCGCGCCTGGCGGCGCTGCTGGCCTGGCTGGATCCGGCCGGGCTCGAACCCGGCGCGGGGACGCTTGCGGTTGCCGCCGCTCGAGCCGGCGCGGCCCAAGCGTGTGCTCCAGCCGCAGGACCGCGCCGGCGAAGCGGCGCTGCTGGAGCGCTACGCCTGGTCGGAGGCAAGCGGCAGAACCGGGATTTTGGAACCCCAATTGGAACCCAAAGAGGGTAGCGAGTGTGCGGAAGTTGTTGACAACATTGGTGAGCCGGCTGGGACTCGAACCCAGGACCCTCTGCTTAAAAGGCAGATGCTCTACCGCCTGAGCTACCGGCTCGTTTGCCGCAGCTTGCTTTCATTGTAACCGCTTTCGCCATCGTCCCCTCGCGTTAGAATCGGGAGCATGGACCCAACTCGCGCCGCCGTGTACCGGCGAAACTTCCTCGGCGCCGCCGCCCTGCTCGCCGCATCGCGCGCTGTCTCCGGCCCGCTGGCCCGCACCGCCCCCGGCGAGCTGCGGCTCGGCGTCGCCACCTACTCGCTGCGCAAGTTCTCGCGCGCCGATGCGATCCGCATGCTCGGCCGGCTCGGCGTCCGCTATGTCAGCGTCAAATCCTTCCACCTCCCCTACGAAAACTCGCCGGAAGAACTCCGGCGCGGAGCGCAGGAGTTCCGCGACGCCGGCTTCACCATCCTCAGCGGCGGCAACATCGACTTGACCAACCCGGCCGCGCTGCGGCCCATGTTCGAATACGCCAAGACGTGCGGCATGCCGATGATGGTCTGCGCCCCCAGCCACGCCACGCTCGACGCCGTCGAGAAACTCGTCCAGGAGTACGACGTCAAGACGGCCATTCACAACCACGGTCCCGAGGACCGGCATTTCCCGACTCCGGAGAGCGTGCTCGCCGCCGTCCGAGACCGCGACCCGCGCATGGGCCTGTGCATCGATTGCGGTCACACCACCCGCACGGGCGCCGACGTCGTCGAGTGGATCCGCCGCGCCGGTCCGCGCCTGTTCGACATCCACATCAAGGATCTGAAGGACCTGCTCGGCAAGGACACCCAGTGCGCCGTCGGCGACGGGGCCATGCCCGTCGTGGCGATCTTCAAGCAGCTCCGCGCCATGAACTACCAGGGCGGCGTGATGCTCGAGTACGAGATCGACCCCGAAGATCCCCTGCCCGGCATGATCCGATCGCTGGCCTACATGCGGGGCGTGCTCGACGGCCTAGCCGGTTGAAGCTCACGCGCGCTCAGCGGAGCTTGAACTTCTTCATTTTGTAGCGCAGCGTGTCGCGTGTGATCTTCAACAGCTTGGCGGCCTGAGTCTGGTTGCCGTTGGTCTTCTCGAGCGCTCTCAGGATGAGCTGGCGCTCATTTTCTTCGAGGGACAGGCCCAGATCCGGTGCCGCCGGCGGCACGGCGCCCGAGGGAGCCACTGGGGCGACGGTGGCCGTCGAGCTGCCCCGACCCACCGAAGCCGGCAGGCTGGCGGGCGTAATCAGCGACGAATCCTCCAGGATCATCGCCCGCTCGATGGCGTTGCGCAACTCGCGGACATTGCCCGGCCAGTCATGCGCCAGCAGCAAGTGGCGCGCCTCCGGCGAAATGCCCGTGATCTGGCGGCGGAACTTGCGGTTGTAGTGATCGATGAAAAACTCCGCCAGAGGCAGGATGTCTTCCCGGCGCTCCCGCAGCGGCGGGATTGTGATGTGGATCACGTTCAACCGGAAGTACAGGTCCTGCCGGAACGCCCCTTCCCGGACCGCCTCCCGCAAGTTCTTGTTGGTCGCAGCCACAACACGCAGGTCAAGCTGAATGTCGCGGAGCCCGCCGAGGCGGCGGAAGCTCTGCTCCTCGAGCACGCGGAGCAGCTTGGCCTGGAGCATCAGCGGAATCTCGCCGATTTCATCGAGAAAGAGCGTGCCGCGGTCGGCCAGCTCGAAGATACCTCGCTTCTGCGCCCGCGCGTCCGTGAAGGCCCCTTTCTCGTAGCCGAACAGCTCGCTTTCGAGCAGCGTCTCCGGAATCGCCGCGCAGTTGATCGCAATGAACGGTTCGGCCTGGCGCAGACTCTGGTAGTGCAGCGTCTTGGCGATCAGATCCTTACCCGTGCCGTTCTCGCCCTCGATCAGGATCGTCGTCGCTTCGCTGGCGGCCACGCGCCGGACGAAGTTCATCACCTCCCGCATCGACGGCGATTCGGCGATCACCTCGCGCTTGCGCGGTTCGGCCTCCTCGGTCACATCCTTGACCGTCAGCATCACGCTTTGGACCCGGCCCTGAGCATCGGCCAGCGGCGCGGCGTTGATCACCGCCAAACGTTCCCGTCCGTTCTCGGTCAGCAGGCGAATCGTCCCGTTCGAGGCCCCGTCGCTGTGATGCAGGCCCAGCTGCAGGCCGCAGTTGGGATCGCAACTGGCGCACCGAAACACTTCCCGGCATTCGCGCCCGACCATCTGGCCGGCGGCGATGCCGAACAGCTTTTCGGCGGCGCGGTTCGCTCCGGTGATGATCTGCCGGTTGTCGTAAATAAGGAGCGCTTCGGGAAGCTGGTCGAACAGCGCCTCCAGTAAGGCGCCGTTTCGCAGCTCCGGAGCTAGTTTGGCCATCGAGGAACCGCCCCCGCACGGCTCGGCATGGAAAACAGGCCGTGCGACGCTATCCTCATTATAAGCGGGAGCAGGGATTTTCGGGGAAACTTGCGCGATTTCCCCCAGCCCGATGGGGCAAGCGCCCGGCCCCTCTTGCCTCCCAGCCCTCACCAGGGCCCGGCGGAGCGGCGAACTTGCCGTTTTCGCGCCGTGGAGGCGGCGGGCCCAGTTGGCCCGAGAATTGCACCGCGACGGCCGGGACGTAATCAGATAGGATTGTCTCAAACGGCCGGCGCCGGCCGTCCCGGCGACCGGCCGAGCCGTCGTCGGCAAGTGGGTCAACCGTATGCCCGGTGTGCAACTCGCTCTGTCGGACGTAGCTTGGCGCGACCAGCTCCGCGAGCACCTTCTTCGCAGCGGTTCCGGACCTGTCGCCTGCGTCGAGCGCCCAAATCCGGCCGGCGATGAGATTCTCGTCGTCGATGCCGAGCACTTGGAGATGCTGCCGCGGCCGATCCCTGCTCCCGGACGCGTCGTCCTGGTCGCCACGCGCGAAGGCTGCGAGCTCGCCCAAGCCTGGGAAGCCGGCATCCGTTGCGTCGTCTATCGCAAGGATCCGATCGGCGTAACCGCGCTGGCGATCCTGTCAGCGGCGCTCCAGGCGGCCCAGGACCGCACCGGGGGACCATGAGCCCGCCGCCGGTCGTGATATGTTGAACTGTCGGACAGCCCGGCGGGCGCTGCCGTCCGGCTCACCCGCTCCGGAGCCGAAGCTAGGAGGAAGTCCATGAATCTGTTACCTTTCGCCGTCATCTGGGCCTTGCTGTTTGTGGCCGTAATCGTGCTGTTCTTCTACCGCCGTTCGATCGCCGCCCACGAGGACGACACGCTGCATGTGCTCGACAGCGACCAGCAGCAGGTCGCCGAACAGCTCAAGATCGCCCAGAGGCTGGAAGTCGTCGAGAAGTGGGGCAAGTTCCTCACCGTGGTGATGATTGTCTATGGGTTGGTCCTCCTGGGCGTGTACGGCTACTTGAAGTTCGTCGAGTCGTCGCGAATCCCGATCAGCTGAGGGCCGGCGTTCGCGACTCGGTTTCCGCGGCGCCGCCCAGCGCCATGGCAACAAGGGAATTCCGTGCCCTGATGTTCGCGCCCGTCGTCTGCGCCGTGACGGCGGCGGCCTTGATCGGCGCGCAGAAGCCGGCGCCGTTGCCGGGCGCCGAACCATGCGCCTCCTGCCACCAAGAGGGCCGAATGGTCGCCCGGCACGAGCCCGGAGTCCCTCCGCCGTTCGGCGCCGCCGCGCTGAGGGCCTCTCCCCACGCGGCGCTCGAGTGCACGAACTGCCACGCGGATCTGGCCGGGGCCGAGCTGCCCCACGCGGAAAAACTCGCCAAGGTCGATTGCGGCGCCTGCCACCCCACCGAGCAGAAGCAGTTCGAGGAGAGCTTGCATGGGCGGGCCGTGCGCCGCGGCGACCGCCTGGCCCCGGACTGCAAGCGGTGTCACGGAACGCACAACGTCCGCCGCGCCTCCGAGCCCGACTCTCCGATCTCGACGATCGCCATTCCCCGCCTCTGCGGGAGCTGCCACCGGGAAGGCACGCCTGTGTCGGAAACCCGCCGCATCCCTCAGACCAACATCCTCGAGAATTACGTCGACAGCATCCATGGCGACGGCTTGTTT
>JBBIMZ010000269.1:0-5654 GCA_037444135.1 Solibacteraceae bacterium | reverse complement strand
AAGGATTATCCGGTTCACGGCTTCAAGTACAGCTACAAGGACGAGGCATGAGCGACGCCGCCACCGATACAGCCCCGGCCGTAACGGCCCGCCGCCTGACGCTGAACCTCGGACCGCAGCATCCGTCCACCCACGGCGTGCTGCGGCTCGTCGTCGAGCTCGAAGGCGAATTCATCCGCAACGTCCAGCCCGACATCGGCTTCCTGCACACCGGGATCGAGAAGCAGTGCGAAGCGCTCACCTGGCAGCAAGCCGTCACGCTGACCGACCGCGTCGACTACCTCGCCAATCTCTCCAACAATCTCTGCTACGCCCTGGCGGTGGAACGGCTGCTCGGCCTGGAGATTCCGCCGAAAGCCCAATGGATGCGCGTGATGCTGGCAGAGCTGACCCGGATCAACAGTCACCTGGTGTGGCTCGGAACCCAGGCGCTCGACATCGGCGCGATGAGCGTCTTTCTGTACTGCTTCCGCGAGCGCGAAGACATTCTCCGGATCTTCGAGATGTTTTCGGGCCAGCGCATGATGACGAGCTACATCCGCATCGGCGGGCTGGCGCTCGAACCGCCGCGGGGCTGGGACGCGGCGGTGAGGAAATTCATCCGGGGCTTTCCCGCGAAAGTGCAGGAATACGAAGATCTGTTGACGCGCAATCCGATCTGGCTGCGGCGCACTCAGGGTGTCGGCTATGCGTCTCTCGCGGACCTGATCGATCGCGGCGTCACGGGTCCGGTGTTGCGGGCCGCCGGGCTCGACTGGGACTTGCGCAAGAGCGAGCCCTACAGTTCTTACGAGCAGTTCGATTTCTTGGTTCCGACGCGCACGGAAAGCGACGTTTACGCCCGCTATCTGGTGCGCCTGGAGGAGATGCGCCAAAGCGCGCGGATCGTCGAGCAGGCGCTCGAAGGCATGCCTGAGGGACCCTATCAGGCCGACGCGCCCCACGTCGTGCTGCCGGACCGCGAGAAGATGAAGACGCAGATGGAAGCCCTCATTTACCACTTCAAGATCGTCACCGAGGGCTTCCAGGTGCCGCGGGGCGAGGTCTACCAAGCCGTGGAGTCGCCGCGCGGCGAGCTGGGCTACTACGTGGTGAGCGACGGCACGGCCAGGCCCTACCGGGTCTTCATGCGCACGCCGAGCTTCGCCAATCTCCAGGCCCTGCCCCTGATGATCGAAAACCGCCTGCTGGCCGACACGATCGCCGCGATGGGAAGTCTGGATTTTGTTCTGGGCGATGTGGACCGCTGACGATGACGTTTTCGCGCGAACTTGAAGCCAAGTTTGAGAAACTGATCACCAGATATCCTCCGGGCCGGCAGCGCGCGGCGTTGATTCCGATGCTGCTGTACGCCCAGGACGAAGTGGGAGCGATCACCCAGGAAGTGGTGGAAGAGATCTCGCGGCGGCTGCGCGTGACGCCGCTCGAGATCGAGGAAGTGGTCAGCTACTACTCGATGCTCCACAAGGAGCCGCGGGGCAAGTATCACTTCCAGGTCTGCACCAATATCAGTTGCATGCTGCTGGGCGGTCAGGAGCTGTTCGAGTATCTGAAGGGGAAGCTCGGCATCGACAATGGGGGCGTCACGCCCGACGGGCTGTTTTCGCTCGAGGAGGTCGAGTGCATCGGAGCCTGCTCGTGGGCGCCGGCCCTCCAGGTGAACTACGACTACCACCACTTCGTCACGCGCGACAAACTCGACCGCCTGATCGACGACCTCAGAAAGGTGCAATAGGCGAGATGCTGTATAACGAACCGAGTCCGCTGGAAGTCCGGATCCTGACGCGGCGGTTCGGGCTACCGAACTCGCAATCAATCGACACCTATCTGGCCACTGACGGCTATGTGGGCTTTCGCAAGGCGCTCGAGATGCCTCCGGAGCGGATCATCGAGGAGGTGAAGATCTCGAATCTGCGCGGGCGCGGCGGCGCGGGCTTTCCGGCGGGGCTCAAGTGGAGTTTCGTGCCCCGCGAGTCGCCCAAGCCCAAGTACATCGTGGTGAACGCCGACGAGGGCGAGCCGGGCACGTGCAAAGACCGCGTGCTGATGGAAAACGACCCGCACCAGCTGCTTGAGGGCATGCTGATCGCCGCGCGCGCCGTGGGCGCCGAGACCGGCTATATCTACATTCGCGGCGAATACCGCTACATCATCGAGATCATGGACCGCGCCATCGAGGAGGCTTACGCGCGCGGCTATCTCGGACGCAATATCCTCGGCACGGGCATGAACTTCGACGTCTATACGCACACCGGGGCGGGCTCGTACGAGTGCGGCGAGGAGTCGGCGCTGCTCGAGTCGCTCGAAGGCAAGCGGGGCCAGCCCCGAATCCGCCCGCCGTTCCCAGCCGTCTCGGGCGCCTTCGGCTGCCCGACGGTGCTCAACAATGTGGAGACCTTCTGCGCCGTGCCGGCGATCTTGCGCGACGGCGGCGTCGCCTTCGCCGAGCTCGGCACGCCCCGCAACGGCGGAACCCGGCTGTTCGCCCTCTCCGGACACATCAACCGGCCGGGCGTCTACGAGCTGCCGATGGGGTTCAACCTGCTGCGGATGATCGAGGAGGTCGGCGGGGGGATTCGGGGCGGCCGGAAGCTCAAAGCGGTGATTCCCGGCGGCTCGTCCTGCCCCGTCCTGAAAGCCGAGGAATGCGACCTGGCGATGGATTTCGACTCGGTGGCCAAGGCGGGGAGCATGCTCGGCTCGGGCGGCGTCATCGTCATGGACGAGACCACGGACATCGTCAAAGTCGCCGTGCGCGTGATGAAGTTCTACCAGCACGAGAGCTGCGGCTGGTGCGTGCCCTGCCGCGAAGGGACGATCTGGCTGCGCAAGATCCTGGAGCGCCTGGATCAGGGCCGCGGCCGGCCCGGCGACATCGACCTGATCGAGGAGATCTCGAAAAACATGCTCGGACGCACCTTCTGCCCCCTGGGCGACGCCGCCGCCATGCCGACCATCTCCTACGTCCAGAAGTTCCGCGAAGAATTCGAAGCGCGCTTGCCGAAGCCGGTCGCGATCGAGGCCGAACCGCTGGTGGTGCTCTGATGGCCGGGCTCGTCAAACTCACCATCGACGGCAGAAGCGTCGAAGTCCCCGCCGGCACGCTCGTGATCAACGCCGCCAAGACGGCGGGTATCGAAATTCCCGCCTTCTGCTACTACGAAGGCTTGGCGCTTCAGGCCGCCTGCCGCATGTGCCTCGTCGAAGTCGAGAAGGCGCCGAAGCTGCTGACCGCCTGCACGCTGCCGGTGCAGGAAGGCATGGTGGTTCACACCGACAGCCCCAAGGTGGCCGAAGCCCGCAAGGCGATGCTCGAGTTCCTGCTGACCAACCACCCTCTGGATTGTCCGGTCTGCGACAAAGGCGGCGAGTGCGAGCTCCAGGACATGACCTTCCGCTACGGCGCCGGCGAAAGCCGCTTCCTCGAGCAGAAGGTGCACGTTCCGGAAAAGCAGTTTTCTCCGCTCGTGTACTTTGACGCGCCGCGCTGCATCCTCTGCTACCGCTGCGTGCGCATCTGCGACGAAGGGCTCGGCGTGAAGGCGCTCGGCGTGGTGAACCGGGGCGTCTCTACCGAGATCGGGCCGAACGCGGGCGACCACCTGGAGTGCGACGAGTGCGGCATGTGCATCGACATCTGCCCCGTGGGGGCGCTCACCAGCGGCAGGTACCGGTACCGCACGCGCCCCTGGGAGATGGAACACGTCGGCACGATCTGCACGCATTGCGCCGACGGCTGCAAGACCACGCTCGGCGTGCGCAACGGGGCGATCATCCGCGCCAACAACCGCAACCGCTCCGGCCTCAACGGCGAATTTCTGTGCATCAAGGGGCGCTTCGGCTTCGACTTCACCGAACATCCCGAGCGGCTGCGCAGTCCCCTGGTGCGCGAGGGCGACGGGTTTCGGGCGGTGAGCTGGGCCCAGGCGGTCGCGCTCGTCGCCCGGCGTTTCGGCGAGATCCGCAGCCGCGGCGGCCGGTTCGGCGTCATCGGTTCGAACCGCACGACCAACGAGGAGAACTACTACTTGCAGAAGTTCGCCCGCCGCGTGCTGGGGACGAACAACATCGATCACCCCCGCACGGGCGATGTCGCGGCGCTGGTGGACGCCCTGGCGGGCCGCCCGGGCGCCTGGGCCACGACGGCCGACTTCTACCAGACCAAGGCCGCTCTGGTCATCGCCTCCGATCTCGCGCAGCAGCATCCGCTGCTGGCGTTTCAGCTCCGGGCCAACTGGCGCCACCACGGCCTCCGGCTGTATGTCGTCACGCCCGGTCCGGTCCGTGAGGACCAGTACTCCGTGAGAAGCCTGCGGGCGCCCGAGGCAGAATCTCTCGCCGCCGCCCAGACGCTCGCCGAAGAGCTCCGGCGGGAGCCCGAGCTGGTGGTGCTGTTCGGCGACGCCGTCAAAGGCGAAGCGGTCCGCCGCCTGGTCGAGTTCGGCGATTCGCTCGGCATCCCCGTCAAGTACGTCTGCCTCGTCGATTATTCGAATTCGCGCGGCGCCGCCGACATGGGGCTGCTGCCGGACCTGCTGCCCGGCTACCGGCCCGCCGCCGAGCCGGGCCTGGCCCTGCCCGAGATGCTGGCCGACCCGGCGCTCGAGGCGCTCTGGGTAGTGGGAGCCAACCCGCTGAAGGACGCTTCGCTCGCTGCCGAGGCGGCGTTCGTCGTGGTGCAGGACCTGTTTCTGACGGAAACGGCGCGCCGCGCCGACGTCGTGCTGCCGGCCGCCTCGCTCTACGAGAAATCGGGAACGGTGACGAACGTCTGCGGCGAAGTGCAGCGGTTGGCCAAAGCGCTGAGCATTCCCGGCACGAAGAGCGATCTGGAGATCTTCGGCATGATCGCGCGGGCGATGGGCGCCGAGATCGGCCCGGCGCGGCCGGAGAAGGTCTTCGAGGAAATTCGGACTTCCGTAGCCGGGTATAATGTTCCTCTGCCCGTGCTGGCGACAGGCGGCGCGGCCCAAGCGGCGCCGAGCGGCGGCCGCCTGCCGGTGAAATGGCGACCGGAGCTCATCCGGCCGGCGCGCAACACGCTGTTTAGGTCCGGCTCGCTGGGGCGGTACTCGAAGTCGTTGAACATCGTAATCGAGAGCCCCGGTGAGCTGTACCGCGCATAGCCCGCGAGGCGCCCGATGAACTTCTTCATTCTGAGCCTGCTCAAAGCGGCGGTCGTCATCTCGGTGCTGATGCTGAGCCTGCTCTACCTGCAATGGGTCGAGCGCAAGGTGATCGCGCACATTCAGTTGCGCATGGGGCCGTACCGCGTGGGGCCGCACGGGCTGCTGCAACCTATTGCCGACGTCGTCAAGCTCCTGACCAAAGAAGGCTTCATCCCCGCCGAAGTGAACACGTTCTTCTACCTGCTGGCGCCGTTTCTGGCGGTTTCGCTGGCGCTGGTGTCGATCGTCGTGATCCCGTTCGGACCCGAGATCGAGCTGTTCGGCGTGCGCACGCCGATGCAGCTGACCGACCTGAACATCGGCATCCTGTTCGTGCTCGCCGTCTCCTCGCTGAGCGTCTACGCCGTCACCTTCGCCGGCTGGGCGTCCAACAACAAGTATGCGCTGCTCGGCGGGCTGCGGGCGGCCGCGCAGATGATCAGCTACGAGGTTCCCCTGGCGCTTTCCCTCGGCGGCCCGTTGCTG
>JBBIMZ010000268.1:0-5664 GCA_037444135.1 Solibacteraceae bacterium | reverse complement strand
GTAATCGACCTCGACCAGGTCGGCGGCGTCGCGCGCCAGATAGCGATCCGTCGCCACGACGACCGCCACCGGATGGCCGACATAATACACCCGGTCCGTCGCCAGCACGGTGTGCCGGGGCACCCGCAGGCCGGGCAGCGAAGCCGCGCACGGGACCGTCCCGAGGTGGCGGGTGTCCTCGCCGGTGAAGACGGCCACGACGCCCGGCAGCGCGCGCGCCGCCTCCGTACGGATGGCCCGGATCTTGGCCGCCGCGTGCGGCCTGCAATCCTCGCAGGGCCTCGACCCCGTCCATCCCCGGCATCTCGATGTCGTCGACGTAGGTAGCCGTGCCGGTGATCAGCCGGGGGTCTTCCTGGCGGCGGATTCGCTTGCCGACCAGGGGTTCGGGAGCTGCAACCGTGGTAGCCATGGTCATCCTCCGATTCCCGCAGCGGCTTTCACTGCGTTGACGATGTGCTGGTAGCCGGTGCACCGGCACAGATTACCCTCGAGCCCGTGGCGGATTTCGGCCTCGGTCGGCCGGGGGTTCCTGTCCAGCAGTTGCTTGGCCGTCAGGATCATGCCAGGCGTGCAGTAGCCGCACTGGAGAGCATGCTCGTTCCAGAAGGCGTCCTGAATCGGGTGAAGCCGCCCGTCGCCGGCCAGACCTTCGATGGTGAGGATCTCGCGCCCGTCGCACTGGACCGCGAACAGTGAACAGGACTTAACCGCCTTGCCGTCGACGGCGACCGTACAGGCGCCGCAGATCGAAGTCTCGCAGCCGATGTGGGTCCCTTTCAAGCCGACGACGTCGCGCAAGTAATGCACCAGCAGCAGGCGCGGCTCGACCTCGTGGCTGTACGGCTTGCCGTTGATAACCAATGAGATTCGTTTCTTCATGGGGATCCGTCCCAGAGTGCCCTTCCTCAAAAACACTAGCAGAACTGGCGAAAAATGCAAGCGGAAAGTTCGGCCGCGCTTTCCCCGCAGCTCGAAGGATCGCCCCCCGGGCGGCCGATAGGCATATACGGCGAGAAATATGCTTGGGCGGGGTCACTTCTCTGTGTGGACAGCCGGGATGAAGGCGGCCTGGAACGCCCGGGGCGGATGGCGGGAAAAGCTCCTCGAAGCCCGGGCGGGGCGAATGCAAGATCCGATCGAGAAGTTGCGCTACCTGCGGCGGCAGCAGGCTCGGCGGGACAGCGGCCGTGGCCTGGCGGGCAGGTGGGTGCGGATCTGGGCCGCTTCTGCGGCGCTGCTGGCGCCGGTTCCGATGGCGCCCGACGCGGTGCTGATCCGGGAGGCGGCGCCGGTTCAGCGCAGCGCGCCGGCGCCGGAAGTCTGGCTGGTCGAGGAGAACGAGGGCGTGGAGCTTTACAGTAACGGCCTGCGGGTCGAAACCGCTCTGGCGGTCCCCGGCGCGCCGCGGTCCTATCGGGTCTGGGATCCGGAGACGCTGCGCCCGGCGGGTTGGCGGTCCGAACCGGCCGGCATCGTTTACCACACGACCGAGAGCCATATCGCGCCGTTCACGGCCGAACAGAACCGGCGGCTCCGGCGGGTCGGACGCTGGATGCTGGAATACGCGCGGGCGAACCGCTCCTATCACTTCGTCATCGACCGCTTCGGCCGCGTGCACCGCCTGGTGCGCGAATCCGACGTGGCCTACCACGCCGGCAGTTCGATCTGGGCCGACGAGCGCAGCCTGTATCTCAACCTCAACACAAGCTTTCTCGGCGTCGCCTTCGAGAGCGAGACGCCGGATCCGGCCCGGGGCGCCACGCTCACGACGCCGCAGACCCATGCCGGGCGCGTGCTGACCGAGATGCTGCGCTCGAAGTACCGAATTCCGGCGGCCAACTGCATCACGCACGCGCAGGTCTCGGTGGCGCCCGGCGCGATGTGGGCCGGCAATCATCTGGACTGGTCGGCGGGCTTCCCGTTCGAGGCGCTCGGCTTGAGCAACAACTACGAGATTCCGCTGCCCGCCGTGGCCATCTTCGGTTTCCGCTTCGACCGGGAGTTTCAGAAGGCGACTGCGGGGGCTCTAGGCCGCGGTTTGGCGCTGGGCGAAGAGATCTTCCGGCGCCGCGCCAGCGCCCAGCACTTGCCGCCGGCCGACTTCCGCGCGGCCCTCCGGCGCCGTTACCGGGAGCTCATCCAGGCGCGCGCTACGGCGACAGGCGCCGGGGAGAACAATCTATGAGTGCAAAAGAAGGCAAACCCAGTCCGGCGATCGGACTCGATATCGGCACCAGCCGCATCGTGGCGGCCAGAAGGACGCCGTCGGGGGACGAAGTCCGCAGCCAGTTGAACGCCTTTGTCCAAATCCCCTTCTCGCCGATGACCGAGAAGGCGCTGGCGCGCGAGGGGATTCCTTTCACGCGCCAGGACTCGGTGCTGGTGGTTCACGGCAACGAGTCGGAGCGGTTTGCGGATCTGCTGGGCCTCGAGGTCCGGCGTCCGATGACCGGCGGGATGCTCAATCCCGCCGAAAGCGACAGCACCGACGTGATGCTGAGAATCGTCGATTCGCTGGTGGGACCGCCGGGCCGCGACGGCGAGCTGGTCGTCTACAGCGTGCCCGCGCCTCCGCTGGACGGCGACGACAAACTGGCTTACCACGAAGCGGCTCTGCGGGAGATGCTCTCCGGGCGGGGATACCGCGTGCGAAGCATCAACGAGGGTCTGGCGGTGGTGTACGCCGAACTCGATTCCACGAACTACAGCGGGATCGGCGTCAGTTGCGGCGGCGGGCTGTGCAACGTCTGCCTGGCGTACCTGGCCGTGCCGATCGTCAGCTTCAGCATCCCCAAGGCGGGCGACTTCATCGATGCGAGCGCCGCCGCGGTCACCGGCGAGCGCCTCACGCGCATCCGCATCGAGAAGGAAACGGCCTTTCATCTGAACGGTAGCTTCTCGAGCAAGCTCCACCAGGCGCTCGGCGTCTACTACGACCAGATGATCCATTCTCTCATCGACGCCATGAACGAGGCATTTGGGCGGGCGCGCCACTTGCCGCGGTTCCGGCAGCCGGTGCCCGTCGTGCTGAGCGGCGGTACGGCGCTTCCGCAAGGCTTCGCCAGGCGCTTCGAGGAGGTGCTGCGCGCGAGCGGCTTTCCGGCGCCGGTTTCGGAGGTGCGCCTGGCGCCGGAGCCGCTGAATTCGACGGCCAAGGGAGCGCTGGCGGCGGCCCTGAGCGAGGTGTGAGGCGCGGCGGGCGGCAGGGGTCGCGCCGGGAGCGGGGAAGCGGGAGAGGAAGGGTCTTGACAATTGGATAAACCAGATATATATTGTCCGTATTGGTTGAATTCGCGCCGTGCTGACCAAGACCTCGCTCCTGGCCATCCGCGCCTTGCTCTGGCTCGCCCAGCACGGCCGCGACGCCAGCGCCTCGCCACGGCGCATCGCCGAAGCCCTCTCGGCCTCGCCCACCTATCTGGCTAAGGTACTGCGCCTGCTGGTAAAGGCTGGCATCCTCCGGGCAGAACGCGGAGTCAAAGGCGGGGTCCGCCTGAACCGCCCGCCGGTCCAGATCACCCTTCTGGCGATTGTCGAAGCCTGCCAGGGCGCTTTGCTGGAGGACTATTGCCAGCCGGGGTGTGATGTCAGCCAAGTGTGCAGCTTTCATGAAGCCGCCGCGGAGCTGCACCAGGCGCTCACGGGGGTTCTATCCCGCTGGACGCTGGCCCAACTGGCCGAGCGGCCGCGCCCGGCCCCGGCGGCGGGCTCTGCGCACCGCTGCGTGTTGATGGAATCGGGCGAGGCGCGGCCGGCGTTCACCCAGCTCGGGCCGGCCACGCGAGCACCGCTGTTGCACCCGGCCCGAATTGGCAAGGAGGCCAAACGGTGATCCGGCTGAAAGTCGAGCTGCCCTCCGAGACGTATCACCGGGAACTGATTTCCTGCCAGGTGGCCTGCCCCGTCCACACCGATGCCCGGGGCTACGTGCGCGCCATCGCCGAGGGGCGCTTTGAGGAAGCCTACCTGATCGCCCGCGGACCGAACCCGTTCGCCTCCATTTGCGGGCGCATTTGCGGGGCGCCCTGCGAGGCGGCCTGCCGCCGGGGGAAAGTGCCCCGCGTGGATGCCGACGGGCATTTCGTGGCGACGGACCGCCCGATCGCCATCCGCGCGCTGAAGGGCTTCGCCTGCTCGACTGCCGGGCCGGAAGCGCGGCCGCCGGAGGAGGTGCTCGCGGCGGTCCAATCTTACGTGCCGCAGATTTGCGCCGACGCCGAAGAGATGGCGGCGCTGCTGCGGGCAAGTCTCGAAGGGCGCGTCAGGAAAGCGTCCGGCGAGCCGGTGGCGATCATCGGCGCCGGTCCGGCGGGACTGGCGGCGGCGCACGACCTGGCGCTCGTGGGGTTCCGTCCGGTCGTTTTTGAAACCGAGCCGGTGCCCGCGGGCATGCTCGCGGTGGGCGTGCCGGCCTACCGGCTGCCGCGCGAGTTGATCGCCCGGGAAGTGGCGGTGATCGAGGCCCTGGGCGTGGAAGTTCGCTGCGGCGTCACAGTCGGCAAGGACGTCTCCTTTGCCGAGCTGCGGCGCCGGTTCCCGGCCGTCATCCTCGCCGTCGGGGCCAAGTCGTCCCGCGCGTTGGGCCTCGCCGGCGAGCGCGGGCCGCGCGTTTACGGCGGCGTCGATCTGCTGCGAGCGGTTGCGCTCGGCAGCCGGCTCGACATCGGCCGCGAAGTCGTCGTCATCGGCGGCGGCAACGTCGCCTACGACGTGGCGCGCACCGTGCTGCGGCAGATCGCCTACGACACGGCGCGCACGGCGGCGCGGCTGCCCGAGACGGCCAGCGTGCGCCTGGTGTCCCTGGAGAGCCTGGAGGAGATGCCCGCCGATACGCTCGAGATCCTCGAGGGCGACGAAGAAGGCATCGTGCGTCTGAACGGCTGGGGGCCGCTCGAGATCCTGCGCGACGGCGGCGGCGCGGTGACGGGGGTTCGGTTCCGCCGCTGTCTCCGTGTCTACGACGAGGAGCGGCGGTTCGCCCCAATTTACGATGACCGGACCCAGATCACCGTTCCGTGCGACACGGTGCTGCTCGCCGTGGGCCAGGCTCCGGTCCTTTCCTTCCTGGAGCACGGCGGCGCCGACATCGAAATGGCGCGTCCGGGCTGGCCGAAGATCGATCCGGAGACGCTGGCGACGACGGCGCCCGGCGTCTTCGTCGCCGGCGATCTGGCGCACGGCACGCGCCTGTTGATCGATGCGGTGGCGTCGGGCAAGGCGGCGGCGCGCTCGGTCTATCAGTACCTGACCGGCAGGCGGCTCGAGCCGGATTCGCTGACGGCTCATCTCGTGCTCGAGCAGTATCGCCGCGAGCGCGGCTACGAGGCGGTCCGGCGCGTGCCGGTGCCCGTGCGGCCGCCCGAGGAGCGTTTGAAGGCGCCCGACGTTCTGGTCGAGCTGGGCTACACGGCCGAGCAGGCGCGGCGCGAAGCCTCCCGCTGCCTGGATTGCGGCGTCACGCCGGTCTTCGACGGCGCCCGCTGCGTGCTCTGCGGCGGCTGCGCCGATGTCTGCCCCACTCAGTGTCTGAAGCTGGTCACGCTCGACCAGCTCGAGCCGAGCGAGGCGCTGGCGGCGGCGATCGACCGCCTGCTCGGCCCCGGGGCCGACCCCTGCGAAAACTCCGCCATCCTCAAGGACGAGGACCGCTGCATCCGCTGC
>JBBIMZ010000267.1:0-5705 GCA_037444135.1 Solibacteraceae bacterium | reverse complement strand
CGCCGGTTGGGAGGAAGACCTGCGCATCTGCGCCGGCGAGTTCGCCGTGAAAGGGCTGCGGCTGTACCCGCGCTGGCACAACTACCGCCTGACCGACGCCGCCTGCCTCGAGCTGGTGCGCGCCGCGGCGGCCGCAAGACTGGTTGTGTCCATCCCGATCCGGGTGGAAGACCGGCGCCAGCAGAGCTGGCTGGTCGACGTCCCCGACGTCGATCATGCCGAAATCGCGGCGCTCGTGCGGGCCGCGCCCGATGCCCGGTTCGTGCTGGTGAACGGCTCGGGATTCGTCAACTCGGCGCTCGGGCGCAAGGATAGCAGCCTGCCGGCCAATTACTCCATCGAGATTTCGCTGCTGACGGCGGCCGTCTCGAACGAGCTCGGCCGCCTGCTCGAAGCGCTCGGCGAGGACCGGCTGCTGTTCGGCACGGGGATGCCCTTTCACTACCCCGACCCGGCTCTGGTCAAGCTCGAAGTGCTCGAGGCGCCGGAACACGTCAAGGAGAAGATCCGGCGAACGAACGCCATGCGGCTCCTCGGGCTGTAGGCGCCGTCAACCGGAGGTTTCGAGCGGATTGCCGTCGGCGTCGAGCAACAGCAACGGGCCGAGATCCAGCTCACGGATGCCCGCTTCGATCTTCCGGCGGTCCCCTACGATCACCCAGACCATTTCCTCCGGGCGCAGCAGCTTCCGCGCGGCGGCGTTCACCTGATCCAGCGCCAGCGCCCGGACTTTCGGCACGTAAGTCTCGAAATAGTCGTCCGGCAAGCCGAACGTGACGATCTCGGCAATCCCGGAAGCCAGGCGGTTCAACGTTTCGAACGAGCCGGGCAGGCGCAGAGTCCGGCCGCTCTGAGCGGCGGCCAACTCCTCGGGGGTAATGGGCCGCTCCCGGCGAATTGCGCTGAGCTCTTTGAGCAGCTCGACCACGGCCTCTTTGGTCTTGTCCGTTTGCACGGGGGCGATGGCCAGCAAGGGGCGCTCTCCCCGGGCGTCGAACAGGAACGTGTCGGCACCGTAGGACCAGTGTTTGTCCTCGCGCAGGTTCATGTTCACGCGCGAGATGAACTGGCCCCCCAGCACGGCGTTCATCACCTCGATGGCGATCTCGTCGGGATTCGATTTCGGAGGAGCGATCTGGCCGGCCAGGATCACCGATTGGAGGGCGCCCGGCCGGTCGAGCAGATAGACGCGGCTTCGCTCCGGCCGGCGCGCGGGCGGGATCCGGCGCGGCGGAACCGGCCCCCGGCGCCAGTTCACCAGAGCTTTCTCGAGCCGGGCCGTGAGTTCGGCCAGCGTGACGTCGCCCGCGACGACGAGCGTGGCGTTGTTGGGCAGGAACCATCTCCGGTGGAACTCCACCAGCTCGTCGCGCGACAAGGCGGCGACGGAAGCTTCCTCGCCCGATCCGGTCAGCGGCGTCGCGTACGGATGACCGTCGCCATACAGCAGGCGGGGCAGCACCCGCAAGGCCATCGCGAAGGGGCGAGTTTTCTCATTCTGGATGGCCGCCACGCGCTGTTTCTTCTGCCGCTCGAGCTCCTCCTGCGGGAAGGTCGGATGCAGGATGACGTCGGCGAACAGGTCGAGCGACGGGTCCAGGTTGGCCTTGAGAATCGAGGCGAAAACGGAGCAGACGTCGAGTCTGGCCGTGGCGCCGAGCTGCATGCCGAGGCGGTCCAGCTCCTCGGAAATCTCGAGCGCGCTGCGGCGGGCCGTCCCTTCGTCCAACATCGCCATCGTCATGCCGGCCAGACCAGGCCTGGCGGGCGGATCGGCCGAAAAGCCGGCGTCGACCAGAAGGCGCAGGTTAACCAGCGGAAGATCGTGCCGCTCGGCCAGCACGACGCGCAGGCCGTTGGAAAGCGTGGCCCGCTGGAGTTTGGGCAGCCGCAGAGGCGGCGCGGGACCTGCTTCGGGGACTTTGCTCCGGTCGACGCCCGTCGCCGAGACTGGGCTGTAGTTTGGGAACGGCCGTACTTCGAGCGTAAAGACCCCGCCTGTCAGCCAGCGGGCTGCGGCGTCACGAAGATCTTCCGGTTTGGCCGCCTGCACCTGCGCCAGCGCTTTCTTGTAGGCCGCCGGATCGCCGGCGTAGACTTCGCCCTGCGCGAGCACATCAGATTTGCCGCCAAAGCCGCCGACGCGTTCGAGTCCCCGGAGGAAGTTCGCCACGTAGCGCGTCCGCACCTGTTCGAGTTCCTCGGCCGTGGGACCGTCCTTCAAAAAGCGGGCAAGCTCCTCTTCCATGGCGCGTTCGACCGCCTTCGGGTCGCCGCCGGGACGCACGCTGGCCATGACGGTGAACTGGCCGGCGATTTCCCTCGGGTCGATGTAAGCGGCCACCGCCGTGCAGCTCTGGTCCCGGTACACCAGCCGCTTGTAGAGCCGCGAGGTCTTGCCCTGCCCCAAAATGTCGGAGACCAGATCCAGGTGGTTGGTGTCCCGGTCGAAGATCGGCGGGATGTTCCAGACTTTGTAAATTCGGGCCTGCGGGACGCGATCCTCGAGCACGGCGCGCCGGGCGCCCTCGAGCGGCGCGATCCAGCGCTCCGCCTTCCGGATCGGCGGGCCCGGCGGGATGTCGCCGAAATACTTCTCCACCTTCTGCCGGGCCGTTTCGGCGTCGATGTCGCCAGCAAGCACCAGCACGGCGTTGGAAGGCCCATAGTAGGTCTTGAACCACTCGCGCACGTCTTCAAGCGATGCGGCGTTCAGATCCTCCATCGCGCCGATGACGGTCCACGAGTAGGGGTGGCCTGCCGGCCAAGTGTTCTCCGTGATGACCTCCTCGACGAGCCCGTAGGGCTGGTTTTCGCCTTGGCGCTTCTCATTCTGGACGACGCCCCGCTGCTCATCGAGCCTGGCCTGGTCGATCGCCCCGAGCAGATGCCCCATGCGGTCGGATTCCATCCACAGCACCGTATCCAGCGCCGGCGCCGGGACGGTCTGGAAGTAGTTGGTGCGGTCATTGTTGGTGGTGCCGTTCAGATCGGTGGCGCCGAGCTTTTCGAGCACCTTGAAGTAGTCGTCATTGAAGTGCTCGCTGCCGTTGAACATCAGGTGTTCGAACAGGTGAGCGAACCCGGTCTTGCCCTTTTTTTCGTTTTTCGACCCGACGTGATACCAGAGGTTCACCGCCACGATCGGCGCCTTGCGGTCCTCATGCACGATCAGCGTCAGGCCGTTCTTGAGGACGTACTTCTGATACGGGATGTCGATGGCGACGTCCAGCGCGGCGGCGGGAACACGAGCCAGAAGCCACAGAAGCGGCGCGGCGCACGCCAGCCGGACGCGGATATGAGTCATGCGGTTCTAATCCCCCCTTCTCTCGTATAGTACGTGAGACGCGAACCCCCGGGTGGCCTGTTACACTGTGGGATGCGCGACATGCAGCGTCTCGGGCGCCTGGCTACGGCTTTGGTGGCCTGTGCCATCACGGCCGCCGCCCTCGATACGGCGGCGCTGAAGCCGCAGGGCTACGTCAGCGACTTCGCCGGAGTGGTGGACGCGGAGGCGCGCGGAGCGCTCGAGCGGTATTTGAAACAGGTCGAGTCGGCAACCGGCGCTCAGATCGCGCTGGTGACGCTGCGAACGTTGGAAGGCGAGCCGATCGAGGACGTGGCCAATGCCTTGTTTCGCCAGTGGGGCATCGGAAAGAAGGAGACCAACGAAGGCGTTCTTCTGCTGCTGGTCATCGAGGACCGCAAGAGTCGGCTGGAGGTCGGCTATGGGCTCGAGCCGTACATCCCGGACGGATTCACCGGGTCCATATTGCGCGAAATGCGCCCGGCGCTGCGCGCCGGCAGGTACGGCGAGGCCTTGCTGGCAGCGGCCGAGACGGTGGGATCGCGCATCGCACAAGCCAAAGGGGTCGAGATCCAGCCGGCGCCGCGCGCCGAGCGCCGCCGGAGCGTTTCCGAGCCGGTTCCCTGGGGTCCGCTCATCGGCTTGCTCGTGCTGTTTCTATGGCTCGCGGCCGTGGGCGGCCGCCGCCGGTACCGCAGCCCCGGCCTGGCGCGAGGAGGAGATCTGCTGACCGGAATCCTCGTCGGCAACCTCCTCAGCCGTGGCTCGATCGGCTATCGCGGGCGCTCGAGCGGCGGGTTCGGCAGCTTCGACTCTTCCGGAGGATTTGGCGGATTCGGCGGGGGCGATTCCGGCGGCGGGGGCGCCTCCAGCAGTTGGTAGGACCGGACGCCATGCAGAAGCTTCTCGACCAACTTGTCGGGCGCCTGACGAAGAACTACGGCGACCGCCTCGTCTCGGTGGTCCTGTACGGCTCGGCGGCCGTCGGCGACCATACGGGTCGCTACTCGGACATCAACGTGCTGTGCGTACTCGACCGCATCACGACGCAGGAGCTGGCCGAAGCCGAGCCGATCTTCCGCTGGTGGCGCGAGCTGGGGAACCCGTCGCCGTTGCTGCTGACCGAGGAAGAGGTCCGTACGTCGACCGACTGCTTCCCGATCGAGTTCCGCGACATCCGCGAGCGGCACCGCATCCTCTACGGACGCGACGTCGTGGCGGATCTGGAGATCGAGGACTGCTTCTACCGGGCGCAGGTCGAATACCAGTTGCGCTCCAAGCTCCTCCGGTTGCGGCAGAAGGGCGCGGGGGTGATGCGCGACCGGGAGCTGCTCGTGCGCCTGCTGGCCGAATCGGTGTCCACGTTTTGTATTTTGACGCGTCACGCCCTGATCCTCCACGGTGTGGCCGCCGACCTGCGCAAACGCCAAATCATCGAACAGGCCCGCCAGACCTTCGGACTGGACCCGGCGCCGTTTCATTTGCTATTGGACGTGCGGGAGGAGAAGATCAAACCCAAAGCCGTCGACGCCGTTCCGCTTTATGAGCGGTATCTCGACCAGCTGCGAGTGGTGGTCGAGGCCGTCGACCGGCTGGCAAAGTGAGAAGACCATGCGAGCATTCATCGTCGTGCTTGTCGTGCTGCTGGTGCTCGGCCTGGCGTTCGGGGCCAAGCTCGTAAGTGTGCGCAATGAACTGGTGACGCAGCAGGAAGCCATCCGCGCCGCCTGGGCGCAGGTCGACGTGGCCTTGCAGCGCCGCGCCGATTTGATCCCGAATCTGGTGGAGACCGTCAAAGGCATCGCGGCCCAGGAACGAGCGGTGATCGATTCGGTCACGCAGGCGCGGGCGGCCCTGCTCGGCGCCCGGACGCCGCGCGAGCGGATCGAAGCCAATGCGGCGCTCGATACGGCGATCGGCCGCCTGCTGCTGGTGGTGGAAAACTACCCTCAGATCAAGTCGAGCGAGAACTTCCTGCGGCTGCAAGACGAGCTGGCCGGAACCGAGAACCGCATCGCCGTCGAGCGGCGCAAGTATAATGAAGCGGTTCAGCGCTACAACACGAACATCGCGCTGTTTCCGAACAACATCGCCGCCTCGCTCTTCGGTTTTGAGCGCAACGATGACTATTTCAGGACCGAGCCGGGCCAGCGGGCGGCGCCGCGCGTGGCTTTTTGAGCGGCCGCGCCGCGGGTCGGGTTTCTTCGTCACACACGAGAGATCATGAGCGTTCCAATCTTTCCGAACTACATCAACGGCGAGTGGGTCAGCGGGGAGACCTTCGAGAACCGGAATCCGGCTGACACGAGCGAAATCGTCGGGCTGTTCGTCAAGGGAACGCCCGACGATGTGCGGGCGGCGGCCGACGCCGCTCAAGCGGCTTTCCCCGGCTGGGCCT
>JBBIMZ010000266.1:0-5713 GCA_037444135.1 Solibacteraceae bacterium | reverse complement strand
GGCACGGGGGGAGCGGTAACGGCGGATCGAATAGCCGGTGACTCTTCCTCTCTCGCCGGCGGCGGCGTTGGCGCCTCCGGCGGCTTCTCGGAGACTACCACAATCTCGGGGGCGGCCGCCGGAGCGGGCTGGGGTTCGGGTTCGCCCCGGAGCCGGCGCCGAATCTTGTCGGCATCCTCTTGATCGATCGAGCTGGAGTGCGTCTTTTTTTCCAGGATTCCGATCTCCGGAAGCAGGTCGAGAATGACACCAGGTTTGACTTCCAGCTCTCGCGCCAGCTCGTTGATGCGAATTCTACTCATACAATGCTGCGGTTCTCTCTTGGGGGCGTCGCCGCCCCGGAGTTAGTCAGGCTCTGCTATCCCGACATAGCTCACCTCGATGAGACAAACACTCGGAGAAGTTCCTCCCCTACGACTCCGTCTCTTCTCTTCCTCTCATCGTATCAGATTCGGTTTGCGCGGAACCCTCGGCCGCTCCGTCCATTTCCGCTCCGCTGTCGACTTCCGCCGGCGCCTCGGCGGCCGCCTGCGGCGCCGCGCCGGTCCCCGCTTCGGAGCCGCTCTCCTCCAGGGCGACCTCAAACTGCCCGTAGTAGTTGACGACGGCGGCCTGGATGCGCTCGACGAGCTTGGGACCGATTCCCGGGATTGCCTCCAGCTCTTCCGGCGTCATCGAACCCAGCTTCTCCACCGTCGCAATGCCGGCTTCGTTCAGCCGCGCCACCAGCGCCTCGCTCAGGCCGTAATCCAGCAGCACCGACACCGGCGCGCCGGGCACGACGAGCGCCGCCATCTCCGATTCGACCTCCTGGCGCTTCTCCTCCTCACTCTTGATGTCGATGCGCCAGCCGAGGAGCTTTGCGGCCAGCCGCACGTTTTGGCCTCTCTTGCCGATGGCCAGCGACAGCTGGGAATCATCGACAATGACCTCCATGTGCCTTTCGGCGGCGTTGACGATCGCGACGCGCGTGATCTTGGCCGGGCTCAGCGCGTTGGTGGCGAAGACGATCGGGTCTTCCGAGTACTGGATGATGTCGATCTTCTCGCCGCGCAGTTCCCGAATGATCGACTGCACGCGCATGCCTTTCATGCCGACGCAGGCGCCGACGCTGTCCACGTCGCGATCGCGGCTCCAGACGGCGATCTTGGTGCGCTCGCCGGCCTCGCGTGCGCATGCCTTGATGACGACCGTGCCGTCGTAGATCTCCGGCACCTCCTGCTCAAACAGGCGCATGACGAGTTCCGGCGCCGCGCGCGAGACGGTCACGCCCGCGTTCTTGCCGGCCTTGTCCACGGATTTGATGACGCACCGGATGCGTTCGCCGACCGAAAAGCTCTCCGCTTTGGACTGCTCTTTCTTCGGCAGGCGGGCTTCGGTCTTACCGAGATCGACGATGATGTCGGGGCCTTCGAAGCGTTTGACCGTGCAGTTGACCAGCTCGCCGACGCGTCCGGAGTAGACCGAGTAGATCGTCTCCCGCTCGGCTTCGCGCACCTTCTGAAGAATGACCTGCTTGGCCGTCTGGGCCGAGATGCGGCCCAAGGCCTCGGTGTTCATGGGGATGCGCACGAGCGAGTCGATCTCGGCGGCGGGATCGTAGCGCCGCGCCTCCTCGAGGGCGATTTCGTGGACAGGATCGACGACGGCGGCGACGGCTTTCTTGACGGCGTAGATCGAGATGGCGCCCGTCCGCTCGTCCATCTCGGCCACCAGATCTTCTTCGGTCCGGTAGTGCTTGCGGGCGGCCACGAGCATGGCGTCCTTGACGGCCTCGAGGACGATCTGCGGATCGATGCCTTTCTCCTTGCTCAGGATCTCGATGGACTGATAGATCGTCGCCAACGTGCTCCTCATCCTCTCTTCAGTTGCCGGGATTTACCACTCGAATTTCAGGTTGGCCCGCTCGATCCGATCCAGGCTGAACGAGACGGGCTCGCCCGCGGCCGGCTGAATCGTCACGATTCCGTCGGAGAAGCCGGTAAGGACTCCCTCGAAGTGCCGCCGCGCCGCCACCGGCGCGCGCAGCGTGATCTTCACCTTCCGCCCCAGGAACCTTTCAAAATCACGAGGCCGTTTCAGCCGGCGCTCGATGCCAGGAGAGCTGATCTCCAGATGATAGGCGCCGCCGGGGACGATATCCTCGACGTCGAGGATCGTGCCGATCTGGCGGGACATAAATTCGCAATCGGCGTGGGAGACGCCTTCCGGCTTGTCGATGAACACACGAAGGACGCGGCGGCTGCCGCCGCCTTTGAACTCGACATCCACGATCTCGATGCCTTCGGAGGCGCCGACGCGCTCGGCGATCTCGAGAACGCGGGCGGTCACGCTGTCCCTGGCTGTCTGTCCGACGCCCATGCACGAAAAAAGTGGGCCTGAGACCCACCTTCCACGGCCTTCGCCTCTGCTTCTTATTATACACGAGCGCCCTGGGGCAGCCGGAACCGAGCGGCGCCGACGGACGGCGATCAGCGCAGCAGAGCTGCCGTTTCGGCGGTCCGGGCGGCCTGTGAGCCGTCAGAAGAGATGCCGGTGAAAGCGATGCTGATCTTGGCCGTTCCGACCAGCCGAGTCAGAATTTCGCTCTCGATGCGAACCGGCAAGGCCACTCCGTCCTGGATGCGATAGTCGCGCAAGAACTCGATCCGCCTCAAGAACACGGATGGAGATTTCACAAAGCTTCCGGACTCGCGGACCGGCAGCGCCGTCTTGTCGTCGATCCAGACCCAGCCCTCGAACAGACCGGGCCGCTTCTTGCGGGGCTTGACTTCAAACAGGTGAAGCCGCCAGTCGCCCTCCCCGTACATGCCGCGGTAGCGGAACTTGTAATTGTCCGCGGTGATCGCCAGCGATTCGGCCTCGCCGTTGGTGGAAGACTTGACTTCCGCCGAAATATAGCGGGCGATGACGTCCTTTTTGATCATGTTGTCGCCCATGAAGGAGACCACCTGATAGGTGACCTGCCCCACCTTCGAAATGCGCCGCAGCGCCGTCAGCCGGCCCGACTTGTTGAGCGAGGGGATCTGGGCCTCGATGTCCACCTGCATCGTCACGTTGCGCAGCAGCGGCCGTTGGGCTTCGAGGGCGCTCAGATAGCGTTTAAGAATTTCGTCGGCGGCTTTCGGTGCACTGGGGGGCTCAGCCTTCAGGACGGCCGCGGCCGCCAGCAGGACGAAGCCGGCCAAAAAACGAGGAGCCAACAGTTCCTCCTGTCCTAATAGGTTTGAGACGTGAGGCCGTCGAAACCGGCCGCTACTCTAGCAGATGCAAGCTCGGGTCACGCGGTTGCGAAGGCTTATTATAGCATCGCAAGGGTGGCCGGCCCGACGCCGTTCCGGCGCCTCGGAGGCCGATCGGATTCGCTTTCCCGCGCCCATGTTAGCAAACCCGCGCCGTCGAGTGCGTCCCGGCCGGAGGACCCCACCGATCCCCCGGCCGGGGAACGCTTCTCGGCGACAGATCTACAGCTCTACAGCGGCCGATAGCAGGCCCGGCCGGCGCTGCATTCGTAATCGTCGACGAGCTTGCCGTCGGGCCCCAGGCAGGTCTGCGTCTTCACGCACCAAAAGAGCCGGTCCCCGCTGCCGGAAAGCGAGTTGCCCTCCTCGCCGTTAACGTACAGGCCTTTCCAGCGCAGATTTTCGCACCGGTCCATCAAGTGAACAAGTCGCTGTTCCATGCTTCACCCCGTCAGCCCGCCGCCGCGAGCAGCGCACGCTTGACGGCCACGCGGGCCAGTTGCACCTTGTAGGCGTTCTGGCTGAGCGGCTTGGCGCCCGCGACGGCGGCCTTGGCGGCTTGTTCCGCCACCGCCTCGTTGACCGCCTTGCCGGCCAGGAGCCTGGCGGCTTGGGAAGCGACGACCGGAGTGGGTCCGACGTGCCCCATCACGATGCGCGCGCTCGCCACTTGGCCGCCCTTCAGGGTGAGCGCCACCGAGGCCGTGGCCAACGGCCAGTCAAGCGCTTCCTTTTGCCGAACCTCGTACGTGGCGTTCTTGACGCCGGCCGCGGCCGGTATCAAGATCTCCGTCAGGATCTCGTTCGGTTTCAGGTCGACTTCGCGCGTGTTGGCGTCCTTGGGCGCGAGGAAAAACTTCTCGACGGGCACTTCACGCGTGCCGGCGGCGGAAGCGATCTTGACGCGGGCGCCGAGCGCAATGAGCGGCGGCCCGAAGCTCGAGGCGCTCACGAAGTAGGCCGCTCCGACGGGGAAGATCGCGTGATAGCGGTTCTCCCCGTTCGGCACCAGGCTCTTGCCGTCCTTCATCGCCAGCAGGCCGAAGCCGTTGCGGAAATACCAGCATCGCGGACGCTGGCAGAGGTCGCCTCCGACGGTCCCCATGTTGCGGATCTGCATCGAGCGGACGCCCTGCGCCGCCTGAATCAGCGACGGATACTGGGCGCGCACTTCGGCGTTGGCTAACAGTTCCGTCAGCGTGACGGCCGCCCCGATGCGCAATCCCGCCGGCGTCTTCTCGATTCCGCGGAGCTCGGCGATGTCCTTGATATTGACGACGCGCTTGGGCGTGTGGATGTACTCCTTCATGAGGCTGAGCAGGTCGGTGCCGCCGGCGAGCACGTTGGCGTCCGCCCAGGTGGCGCCGAGCAAGCTCAGAGCCTCCTGCAAGGTCTTGGGACTGGCATATTCAAAGGATTGCATCAGGCTTTCCTCCTTTCGAGCGCGGCCAGCACGCGGTCCGGCGTCATCGGCACGCGCGGCACGCGCACGCCGATGGCATTGGCGACGGCGTTGGCGATCGCCGCAATTCCCGGGATCACCGGCGGTTCTCCCAACCCGACCACGCCACGGCTGTCGTGCTGCGGCGCGATGTCCAGATGCACCTCGATTTCGCCGATGTCTTTGATCCCGGCGAGCTTGTAAAACTCCATGTCGGCGTTCAGGAAGCGGCCGGTTTGCGCGTCCATGATCCGCTCTTCGTACAGCGCCCCGCAGATGGACATGATCGTCGCCCCGAAACACTGGCTCTCGGCCGTCTTCGGGTTGATGATCAGCCCGCAGTCCTGCACCACCGCGATCTTGTTGATGGTGACGATGCCGGTTTCCGTGTCCACGGAGACGTCGGCGATCTGCACGCCGCCCACGCCGCCGTCGATCAGTCCGCCGGGGTTGCGCTGGTCGTTTTCGCCCATGGCCGTGATCGGCGTCACGCCCAGCTTCTTGCAGGCATCGCGCCAGGCCATGCTCTTGGACGGGTCGCCCTTGACCTGGATGCGGCCGTTGACCGCTTCGAGCTGGGACGCGGGCACGCCCAGGGCGGGCGCCACCATCTCATAGAGCTTCTCGAGGGCGTTCAGCGTCGATTTGCGCGTCGAGGCCGACACGCCTCCAACCGTCGTCGATCCGCCCGAGGAACCCGAAACCGGATAGCGGTTATCGCCGATCTTCAGCGTGATGTCGCCGAAATTGAGTCCGAGGCTCTCGGCGGCCACTTGCGTGATGATCGTGCGCGTGCCGGTGCCCAGATCCTGACTTGCCAGCTCGATCTCGACGCGGCCGTCCGGGTGAATCGTGGTGCGGCACTGGCTGTTGTGGCCCAGTCCGCCCCAGGTGCCGACGCCGATTCCGAGGCCGCGCTTGATGGGACCCTTGCCGCCCTCGCCCCGCGGATGCCAGTTCTTGGACCAGCCGACCATCTCCGCGGCCTTCTTGAGCTGCGAGGCGTAAACGTCGGGCCGGGCCGTATACT
>JBBIMZ010000265.1:2983-5717 GCA_037444135.1 Solibacteraceae bacterium | reverse complement strand
GGCGCCGGGTACTGGCACTGGCGGCTGTGCGTGATGTCCGGGTAGCGTCGGATCGGATACCGCTTCGGCACCCGGGCTCTGAGCTCCGGCAGATCCAGGCGCACCTGCGGGCCGAAGACCACGCCGGTGAGCCAGGACGGCTCGCGCGCCAGGATCTCCAGGAACTCCTCCATCCACTCGGCGCTGAATCCTTGCGGCGAGACCCACATCTGGGCCTTCGGATGATAGCGGCGCAGCGAGCGTGCCTGCTCATCGAGGAGAGCCATCAAGTGCCGCGGCCGTGTGTGCCCGGGATCGCCGCCGGGAACGAAGACCGCATCGATCCGCGGCAGGCGCCGGAACACCTCGCCCCACTCCTGGAGGGCGAACTCGACCGTCTCGGCGTTGGAGTAATCTTCGTCGAGCGCCGGATACCAGATCCAGACCTCCAGGCCGTACTCGTCGAGGAGACGCGACATTTCGACCATCATTTCCATCGGTGGCAGGGGAAAGTGGGGGCTGTCCGGCGCATCGTCCGAGCGCGGCGGAATCAGCTCGGCGGCGTTCGTGCCGAAGACGGCCAGGTCGCGAATGTACTGCTCCCACATGGCGACCGTCCAGCCGTCGTAGGAATTGGTCTTGGGCCGGTAGCCGAGCTGGTGGCCGCGGAGCGGATACTTGGGCGCGGTGGTAATTTCGAGTTCGTCGGGAGCCAGGATCCGGCCCCGGCTCATGCGCAGCGAGCGCAGCAGGTGGCCGACCCCGAACAGCACGCCGCGGGCGTCATTGCCGATGACCAACACCGCGGGAACGCCATCGCGACGCCGGAGGCGGATGCGGTAGCCTTCGGCCGGGGCGGGGAGGCGCTCGGCCGTGAGTTCGCGCGCGAACGGACCGGCAAAGGAGTCGAGCGCCGAGGCCGGCCCGGCGGCGATGACGGGCACGGGCCGTTCGGGCCAGGCCGCTGAGCTCTTCCAGCGCACCTGGGTGCGCCGGGCGACCTCCTCGACGAGCATCGTCACGGCCTTGCGTTCCGGGCCGCTCAGCCCGGCCGGCGCCACGACTTCGGCCCCGGTCAGATCGAGCATCGCCCGGGCCGGATTCGAGAAGGCGAGCGCGAGCCCGCAAAGCATCTTCAGCCGCATAAGTTCCTCCCTCGAAGATTCTCGCGGAAAATCGGAAAAAACTGTTACGATGGGAACACAACCTGGATGTCCGACCCGCTGGCCGCCCAGATTCTCGCCCGGCTCAGCACGGCCCTGCATAAGCCGCTTGAAGGTGTGGCGCCCGAGACCTCGCTCGCCGACCTCGCGCTCGATTCCCTGGACCTGATCACGGTGATGTTCGAACTCGAGGATCAGTTCGGCATCTCGATTCCCGACGAGGAGTTCCGCGCGCTCGGCACGGTCGGCGATGTTACGGAAGCGGTTCGCAAGCTCGTCGCCGCTCAGGGCCGCCATGAGTGAGCGCCGCGTGGCGGTCACGGGCATCGGCGTCATCTGCGCGCTGGGAACCAACCGCACGGAGACGTGGGCGGCTCTGGCGGCCGGCCGTTCCGGCATCGGCCCGATCGAGGCGGTGGACACGGGTCGACTCCGGTTTCAGAACGGAGCCGAGGTGAAGCGCTTCGAGCCGCAGCAGTGGTTCGATCCGGCCAAGCTCGCGCTGCTCGATCGCTTCGCGCAGTTCGCGGTCGTGGCGGCGCGGGAAGCGGTCCAGGATGCCGGAATCGAGTTGACACCCGCGCTCCGCGAGCGAACTGCCGTGGTGACCGGCACCGGAGTGGGCGGTCAGAATGCTCAGCAGTGCGGCTTCGAGGATCTGTACCTGTCGGGACGCGAGCGCGTGCATCCCCTGACGATTCCGCGCACCATGGCCAGCGCGAGCGCCAGCCAGATTTCGATCGAACTGGGCACGCTGGGGCCGGCGCTGACGGTTTCGACGGCGTGCTCGGCGGCCAATCATGCGATCGGTCTGGCGATGCGTCTGGTTCGCTCCGGTGAAGCGGAACTGGCGCTCGCAGGCGGCAGCGAGGCGCCCTTCAGTCTGGGCCTGCTCAAGGCTTGGGAAGCCTTGCGCGTGATCGCCCCCGACACCTGCCGGCCGTTCTGCCGGGACCGGCTCGGAATGATTCTGGGGGAAGGCGCCGCGATGCTGGCGCTCGAGCCGCTCGAGGCGGCGCAGGCGCGCGGGGCGCGCGTCTATGCGGAGGTGGCCGGTTTCGGGATGTCGTCGGACGCGCACCATATCACGCAGCCCTCGGTGGAAGGGCCGGTCCGCGCGATGAGAGCCGCGCTCGCGGACGCCGGCGCGCCGCTCGAAGCGGTCGGCTACATCAACGCGCACGGCACGGGCACGCCGGGCAACGATGTCGTCGAGGCGCAGGCCTTGCGGCGTCTGTTCGGGCGGCATGCCGACCGCATCGCGGTCAGCTCGACCAAGTCGATGCACGGGCACGCGCTGGGCGCCGCCGGGGCGCTCGAGGCCGCGGCCACGGCGCTCGCGCTCTACCACGGGCTGTTGCCGCCGACGGCCAATTTCACGTCCCTCGATCCGGCCTGCGAGATCGACGTAATCGCCCACCGGGCGCGGCCGGCCCGCGTCGAGTGGGCGCTGTCGAATTCGTTCGCTTTCGGTGGGCTCAACGCCGTTCTGGCGTTTCGGGCGCTCGCCTGATCAGCGCATCCAGCGCGCCATCGCTTTTTCCTCCTCCCGGACGCGAACTCCGAGCACGGTCAGGTTGAGGATCGAGAAA
>JBBIMZ010000265.1:0-2973 GCA_037444135.1 Solibacteraceae bacterium | reverse complement strand
CCGTTCGATAGGCCCCGGCCAGCATCGGAATCGAGAGGAATTCGAGCACGATCGCCGCGTAGTTCGGGTGGCGCAGGTAGCGGTACGGCCCGGTGCGGATACGCTCCGAACCCGGCACGACAAGAATGCGGGTGGTCCAGCGCCGCCCCAGCGTCTTGAGGACCCAGGCGCGGAGCATTTGCGCCAGCACGAACACGGTGAGCCACAGCGGCCACGACGGCGGCCAGCCCGGAACGAGATACGAGCGTTCCAGAATCAGGCACAGATAAAACCCCACGTGCAAGGCGACGATGACGGGGTAATGACCGCGGCCGGCCTCGACCGCGCCCTGGGCGCGCAGGCGGCGGGCATTGCGGTGGGAGTAGATCAGCTCGGCGGCGCGCTGGACGGTGAGGAGGGCGATGAGCAGCGCGAACATGGCCACGCCGGCTCGTCTACTGAACTCCTCCGGCCAAAGCCAGGAGACGGGAGAACAAGTGTGGCCGGCCGCTCATCAGGGCAAGAACCCTGCCGGCCTGAGTCTGGTGAGCCGCCAGCCAGAGCATCGCACGCGTCAGGATCCGGTACGGGCGCAGCATCCGTTTCCGGCCGCGTTCGAACCGCCACAGCCAGCTCTCATCGCGGTCCAGGTCCGGCGGCATCGAGCGCGCGAGCAGCTCGGCGCTCGCCAGGGCCTGCGCGAGACCTCCCCCGGTAATCGGATCGATGAAGCCGGCGGCATCGCCCAGGAGGACATAGCCCGGACCGGCGCCGCGGCAAGCCCGCGCCTCGAGCGGAAAGGCGCCTCGCAGCTCGCTCACTGGTGCGGCGCCGTCGAGCCATCCGGCCACCGTCGGCTCGGCGCCGCACCAGGCATCGAAGAGGCGGGAAGCGCCTTGGGCCGCGCGCGCCTCAGCCAGAGCGGCGACGAGCACTTCACGAGCGGGCAGCGGGGCTACGTAAAGTTCGCAGTCCGGCGTCAGGAAGACTTCGACGAAGCGCGCCGGCAACGGGTCGCGCAGTCGATAATGGCGCCGCAAGCCGACGCGCCGGCGCTTTGGCGGGAGGTCGAGACCCAGCGCCCGGCGGATCGGCGATCGGGCGCCGTCGGCGGCCACCACCAGCTTCGCCGGCCGCGCCCTGCCTTCCACCACCAAACCCCGCACGCGGCCGCGTTCCACGATCGGGGCGTCCACTCTGGCGCCCGCATGCGCGGTGACGCCCGGCGTCCGCGCCGCCTCCTCGAAGAGCACGCGGTCCAGCACGGTTCGGCGCTGCGCCAGTCCGTGGGCGCGCCCCGGGAACGTTCCCTCGATGACCCGGTCTTTGAAGTGATACCGGATCCCATGAAACGGCCGGCCGCCCACGGCCTCGATCAGCCCGAGGCGGGCGAGGATGGCAACTCCTGCGGGCATCAGGCCCTCCCCGCACGGCTTGTCGCGCGGGAAAGCGGCCCGCTCGAACAGCTCGACGGTGCGCCCCCTGCGTCCGAGCAGGATCGCCAGCGTTGAGCCCGCCGGCCCTCCGCCGGCGATGAGCACCTCAGCCATCGGGATGTCCACACCAGGCGAGCAGCAGCAGTTCGGCGCTGAAGCCCGGACCGAAGGCCGCCATCAGCCCCAGATCGCCCGCCGCGAATGCGCGCCGGGCGAGGAAATCGTGCAGCACGAAAAAGACGGAAGCGCTCGACAGGTTGCCGTAGTCGCGGAGCATGCACCAGGAGAACTCGGTCTGCTGCCTTGAGAGGCCGAGCTCCTCCTCGACGAAGGCCAGCAGCTTCTGGCCGCCGGGATGGAGCACGAACGCGGCGATATCCCCGATTCGCCGCCCGTGACGGCCGAGGAACTCCTCCACCAGCTCGCGGATCCGGGTCCGGATCAGGAACGGCACATCGCGAGACAGGATGATGTGAAAGCCGGTGTCTCTCAGGTCGAACCCCATCGCGTCGATGGCGTTGGGAAAGAAGTGGCTCGCGCAGGCGGCGAGGCGCGGGCCGGGACGTGGCGCGCCGCTGACGATCGCGGCGGCGGCGCCGTCGCCGAACAGCGCGCTCGAAATCAAATTGGCCGGAGACAGATCGTCGCGCTGGAAGGAGAGGCTGGCCAGCTCGACGCTCACCACCAGCACGTTGGCCTCCGGGTGGGCGCCGATGAAGCTGGAAGCGTGCGACAAGGCGGCGGCGCCGGCCGCGCAGCCGAGTTCGGTGATCGGCAGCCGGCGCACGTCGGAGCGGAAACCGAAGTCATTGATCAAGTAAGCGTCGAGCGAAGGGATCATGAAGCCCGTGCAGGAAACGGTGATGATCAGGTCGATGTCCGCCGGGGATAGGCCGGACCGGCGGAGGCATTCGGCGGTGACCTGCCGCCCCAGCCGGACCGAGTGCTCCTTGTAAGCCTTTGCGATTTCCGACAGCGGCCGCCGCCGGACGATGCTTTCCACCGGCTGAACAAAATAGCGCCGCTCGATCGCCGAGTTGTCGATCACCGCCAGCATCGTCCGGTAACCGCTCTCTTCCAGCGGGAAGACGCGCCGCAACCACCGGCGGGCCTCCTCTCGCGTGACGGCGTTTTCCGGCACCGCCGTGGCGGTGGCGGCGATCACTCCGGGCATCGGTCTCGCGTCCCGCTCAGACGAATTGATACTTGCCCGGAACCGGCAGGGGCGGCACCGGGATCCTGGCGTTCGGGCTGAGATCTTTCGGCATCAGGTCCTGCTGGGAGGCCATGATCTCGTTCCAGGTGATCTCGCGGCCGGAGTAAGCCGACTCGCGGCCCATGATGCACGTCATCGTGCTTTCGGCCACAGCCATGGCGTGATTGATGTAGGGCCCGTCGCCGCGGATCGAGTCGACCATGGCGATATGCTCCTGCATATACGGGTCGTTGCCGCCCTTGGCCATGTCGCGGCAATTGCTTCGGCCTTTGGTGCCGACGACGAGTTCGCTGACGTTCATGTAAGTGCCCTCCTGGCGCGGGTACTGCCGGCAGTGGCTCG
>JBBIMZ010000264.1:0-5720 GCA_037444135.1 Solibacteraceae bacterium | reverse complement strand
GTGACCCGCAGGTTGCGCGGCGAACGCCCCTTCCCAGGGACGCCGATCACGCCGGCGGCCTCCGCTGAGTCTTCGAGACAATAGACGCGCCGCCCTGCCTCCACGTCGAGGAACACGTTGCCCGGAAGGCCTGCCGGCCCGGGATGGTCAAAATGCGCCCCGGCGCCAGCGCCCCGGTCCAGAGCAACCGGCCGGACTGGGCGACTGCCGGCGCTGCTCCGCCCGGCGAGGCTGCCGCCCCTGCGGCCGGCGGGGGCGCCGCTTCGGGCCGCTGGATCAGAGCGGGAGGCACCGGCGCCGGCTCTGGGGATTTCTGAGCGATCACGACCGCCGGTTTGGCCGGCTCCGGAGGACGCGGTGCGGCGGCCCGCGCCTGGAGCGCCATCTCGAGCGCGGCCAGCCGTTGCGCCAGGCCGTCCGCTTCGGCTTTCTGCAGCCGCAGAGCGATTTCGAGCTGGTCTTTGTCGGACTTGAGCGCCGGCAACACCGCGGGAGGCGCCTGCCGGACGGGACCGGCCGGCCACGGGCCGACGAAATAGGCCGTCTCGCGCAGCGGTCGGCCGTCGCTCCCGGCGCCGGTGAGCCTCACAGTGACGCGCTCGGAGTGCCGCTCCCACCGGAACTCCCCGCGTGCGAACGCTCCGGCATCGAGCCGGAATTCCCGCCGAAGCTCGCCGTCCCAAACCGCTAAGCTGGCCCCCTCCCCGCGACCGGGTCCTCCGGCGGCGTTCCACCGGATGATCAATTGCTCGCCCCGGCTTGCCAGCGACAGAGAGAACGGCCTCGCCGCCGCCGGCGCCGCCGGGCCCGTCCAGTAGCTCTCGACCCGGTCCCAATGCGCCGCCAGGGCTGCGCCCAGTATGGGTAGCCGTTGCCCGAGCCGGAACGCGCCGAGCGCTGCGACGGCGAGGCCCGTCGCCAGCGCCGTACCTCGCGCCAGACGGCGCCACTGCCACGCGATTTCTCCGGCCGGCTCTTCCTCCACCGGCTGTTCGTCCTCTCCCTCCTCGACAGACTCCGGTGCCAGCAGCGCTTCCTCGTTGATCACGAGCGCCGGGCGCTGCGGAAGCTCCTCATCCGGGCGCCGCAGGAAAACGCCCAGTTCGGCGGGCCGGCCCGCTTCGGGCCTCACCAGCAAAGCGATCTGCCAGGAATGGGGAAAGTGCCGGTTGTGCAGGTGGCAGTCGGCATCGCTCAGCAACAGCCCGCTTCGAGTGTGTGAGTGATACCAGCCCACCGGAACCAGCCCCGCCAGTTCCGGGTCGTCCTTGAAAGCCGCCAGGCGATCCGCCAGCTCATCGTGCTCGTCGGCGGTCAGCGTGAAGGACGGCCCGAGGGTGTGTTTGCAAGGGATCGGCCGCGCGACGCACACTTGAAGCCGGCCCTCTTCACGGACTCCGAAAAGGACTCCGCCGACCTCGAGGCCGCCGCGCGGAAAGCGGTTAAAGCCTGCTTTCGCCGCCGCGACGATTTCGGCCGCCAGCGGAGCGGAAATCTCAATTTCCTGATCGTGCCCCGGGATGACCCAGCGGGCGAATCGCTCCTGCTTGCCGGTTCCCATGGTCGCCCAACGCCGCTTCTCCTATTGGACCACGGCGCGGCCCCGGAAGCGGAAGCGACCGGCGCTGTCCGGTGCGCGTTCAGAAATGCAGCCGGATATTATACTGGAGCTCGCGTCCCTGCGTGCCGGCCCGCATAGCGGTCACGCGCCCGAACGTCGCGCTGGTGACGTCGGTGCTCGGGTTGGCGCCAGTGAAGGTGTTCGTGGCGTTATACGCCTCCATCCGGAACTCCAGCCGGAAGCGCTCGCTGAGCCGGAAGAATTTCGAGAGCGTCAAATCGAGGCTCTTGTAACCCGGCCCCTGCACCCCCGGATACGACTTGGGATTCGTGCGAACTTTGAAAGCGCTGTCCGGGATGAAGCGGAAGGCGTTCGGGTTGAACATGTAGCCCCACTTGTCGGGGTTGTCGATCGCCGGCTCGCCCACCACCTCCATCATGCCGAAGCGCAGCCGGTCCCCGGCGTTGTACCAGTAAATGAAACTCGTGGTCCAGCCGCCGACAATCCCGTCCAGCAGCGGATGCAGCGTGTTGAGCATCTGGCGCTCCCGGCCGACCGGGATGTCCCAGGTGCCCGCCATGCTCAGCCGGTGCCGCGGCCGCGTGCTGTCCTCGAAGCGGAACTTGTTGAGGAACTGCTCCTCTTTGTTGAAGAACTCCTCGAGGCTCTCCTGGTTGTAGTTATAGGCGAGCAGGAAGTTGAAGCCGTTGGCGAACGGCCGCTGCACGCGGAGCTGGAAAGAGTGGTAGCGCTCGCGCACGCCGTTGGTGTTCACCTGCCGCACGGTCGTGTAGTGCGGGTAGGGCACGAGCAGCGACTGGAGCGAGACCGTCCGCTGGCTGCGCAGCGGCCCGCGCATCTTCTCGATCGGCAGCAGATTGTAAAACGGATTCGGCACCTGGGCCGTGATCGGCCGGCCGACGCGGTTGATGATCTCGGGGTTGGCCTGATTGAACTCCAGGTTGTAGGGGCGGTCGCGGCCCAGGTTCACGAAATAGGTTCCCTCGACCACGAACCTGGCGATGACCTCCCGCTGGAGCGTGACGTTGAAGCGGTCATTCACGGCCGCCTTCAAGTCCCGCTTGTCCCAGATCGCCTGCGAACCCATCAAGGTGTAACGGCCGTCGCCCTTGCCGATCGGCATCACAACCGGATTGACGTTGGCCGGGAACGGGTTGCTCAGCCGCTGCGGCGGAACCCCGTTCACCAGCGGCGCCATCGGCGTGTCGGCGCCGAAGCCGGGTACCGGCGTGCTGCCGAGCACGTCGCCGGTGGGCCGCTGCAAGATCTGCGGCGTGATGAAGCGCGCCCAGCCGATCCGCAACGACGTGCGGTCATCGACCCGGAACGCCACCCCGGCCCTGGGCAGCAGGATCAATTTCTGCGGATCCCACATGCCCCGGTTCTTCTCGTCGGTGAACAGCCAGGCGCCGTTCCACACGTACGGCCGGTCCATCAGCGCCAGGGCCTGCTCGGGCATCTTCGGCGCGCCGGCGCCCTGAAACTCGGGGATCGGACTCGTCAGATCCAACCCGCGCGAATAGCGATTGGGTTCGAACCGGGACTTGCCGAACGTGCCGCCGCGGTCATATATGGCGCTCTCGTACTCGTAGCGCAAACCCAGGTTCAGCGTGACGCGCCGCGACAGCTTGAAGTCGTCCTGAATGAACAGGGCCAGGTAGTTCACCGTGTCCTTCTTGAAGGGCACATGGCGCGCCCACGAGCCGCCGGGGTTGGCCGCGCCGAGCAGGAAACTGGCCCACGAGTCGCCGCTAAGGCGCGTGTTTGGACTGATCCAGGTGGCCGCCGTCTCGTGCGGCCGGAAATGGAAATTGAACGTCTGCGGACGGATCGCGTCGATGCGGTGGTTGCGGAATTCGGCGCCGAACTTCAGGTAGTGGGCGCCGGTCTGCTTGGAGACTTTGCCGGCAAAAAAGTTCGCCTGGGGATGCTGGAACCACCAGCTCGCCTTACCGTATCCGCCTCCGCCGTCGACGCTGATGCCCGGATAATAGAACGGAGCGCCGATGTCCAGATAGCGGGTGTAAAAATCGTCGGCCTGCGGGAAAAATTCCCGATACGTGTCGAGCGTGGCGTAGGACTCCGGAGCGTCGAAATCGTCATTGAGCGAAGTGTAATTGGTACGGACATTCACCACGGTGCTCGGATTGACCGTCCAGACCACGTCGCCCGACACGTTGAGCGAGTGCATCACGCCCGAGTTCGGGTCCGTGTACAGCCGGGACTTGTTCGGCGTCCAGTTCGGGATCTTCAGGTAAGTCCGGAAGCGGCTGTAACGGAAAAAGCCGCGCACATTGTCGCTCAGCACGAAGTCCGTTCGGTCGCTGATGTTGTGGTAGCTGAGATTCCAGACGTACGCCGTCGCGAAATTATTCGTTCCGGTGATGTCGATCCCGGGATTGTTCGGTTTCCACAGCTCCCGGAGAAACAGCAGGGCGCTCGGATCCATGCGCGACTTGGGGATGACGTTGCCCGGAAACGGATCGCGCACCGCCGCGGTGCCCTCGAAGCGCGACGTCCAGGGATCGTAGATCGTCCGCAGGCCGCCCTCGATGTTGAGCGAGCGCGAGAAATCCCCTTCGCGTTCGAGATCGGTCATCATCCGGCGCTGGTCGCTGTACGGGTTGCGCTGCCTCCATTGCTCGTAGGCGAAGAAGTTGAAGATGCGGTTCTTGACGATCGGAAAGCCGGCCGTGCCGCCCCAGATGTGGTTGCGAATTTCATTCCTGGCGCGCGTCAGCGGATTCGAGACGGCATTCAGCGCCGGATTCCGGCCGAAGTAGTACGCCGTGCCGTGCAGCTCATTGGTGCCGGATTTCATCGACACGTTGACGATGCCGCCAGAACTGTGGCCGTATTCGGCGTCGACGCTGTTCTGCTGCACCGTCACTTCCGTGGTGTTATCCATCGTCGGAGCATAGGAGCTTTTCGGCCCTTGCATGACGGGCATGCCGTCGACGAGCACGTCGCCGGTCACCGTCGGTGTCCCGCCCACCTCGATGCTGCTGGCGGCCCACATATAGAAGGGGTTCTTCTGGTGCGTATAAGTGCTGACCACAGCCGGGTTCAACAGGGCCAGCGTAAACGGGTTGCGCGCGACGATGGGCAGATTCCTCACCATGGTGTTGTCCATGGTCAGCTCCATCGTGGTGGTGTTGAACTTCACGGCCACCGGCGACTCGGATACGGTCACCGTTTCAGCGAGACTGCCGACTTGCAGCGTCGCGTTCACGGTGACGTCTCCGCGGTTTTCCACCAGAATGTTCTCCTGGACGAAACGGTTGAAACCTTCGAGTTCCACCGTGACCCGGTAGGCGCCGGGCTCGACCAGGTCGAACAGGTAGTGGCCGGTCGCATCGGTCGTGCGCGTCACCGCTACGCCGGTGTTGACGTTCGTCAAGGTGACTTTGGCGCCGACGACCACGGCCTGGGTGGAATCGGTTACCGTGCCCTGGACTCTTCCCCGATATTCCTGCGCCGTCAGGCCGGCCGCGAAGGCCAGCAACCCGGCGGCAAGGGCCAGGGAGCGATGGTGAGACATGTTCACCTCCTGGTTCGCCAGATATATCGTGGCTCCCCCCCGGTCCTCGGAAGCAGTGGCCTAGCGCCACGCCGTCTCCCGATCCCCGTGGGAGACCATCCTTATGCTAGTTCGCGCGCCGAGCCCTGTCAACTGCCACGGCCGGTGCGGCCCAGGCCGCAAACTCCTTGGAGATTCGCCCGGATGCTCTATACGAGGCGCCGCAATGTAGGTACAATGGTGGGCCGTGGAGGGGTTCTGATGGAAAAGAACCGTGCATCGCGGAGAGACTTCCTCAGCCAGTCGGGACTGGCGCTTTCGGCAGCGGCGTTGGCCGAGCGCGTGCTCGCTCAGACCAGCAGCGCCTCGGCGACGGGCCTGCCAACGCGCGTGCTCGGGCGCACCGGGCAGCGCGTCTCGATCCTGTGCCTCGGCGGATGGCACATCGGCTCGGTCAAGGACGACGGTGAGGCCGTCCGCATCATGCATGCCGCGATCGACGAAGGTCTGACATTCTTCGACAACGCCTGGGACTACCACAACGGCCGCGCGGAAGAGATCATGGGAAAGGCGCTCGCCGTCGACCTCAAGATCGCTATCCCCGACGCAGGCCTGGAA
>JBBIMZ010000263.1:0-5766 GCA_037444135.1 Solibacteraceae bacterium | reverse complement strand
TGGGATATGTCGCGTTCGTGCCAGAGGGCGACGTTCTCGAAAGCCGCCAGGAGGTTGGAGCGAACCAGGCGGGCCAGACCGCAGATCTGCTCGGAAACGACCGGATTCCGCTTGTGCGGCATCGCCGAACTCCCTTTCTGGCCGGCGGTGAAGGGCTCTTCGGCCTCACGGACTTCGGTGCGCTGGAGGTGGCGGACCTCGAGGGCGATCTTCTCGAGCGTGGCGGCCGTGGCGGCCAGCGCGGCCAGATACCAGGCGTGATGGTCGCGCGGGATCACCTGGTTGGTAATCGGCGCCGGGCGGAGGCCCAGTTTGCGGCAGATCAGCTCCTCGGCTTCCGGACCGATATGGGCGAACGTGCCGACGGCGCCGGAAATCTTGCCGATCCTCAGCGCCTCGGCGGCGGCCTGAAAGCGCGCGCGGTTGCGGCGCATCTCGTCGTACCAGAGGGCGAGCTTCAAGCCGAAGGTGATGGGTTCGGCATGGACGCCGTGCGTGCGGCCGACCTGGACGGTGTGCTTGAACTCGAACGCCCGCTCCTTGAGGACGACGATCAGGGCGTCGAGGCCGGCGAGGATGATCTCGGAAGCCTGGCGGAGCTGGAGCGCCTGCGCGGTATCGACGACGTCGTTGGAGGTCAGGCCGTAGTGCAGCCAGCGCGAGGCGTCGGCGGCGCCGGCGGCGGCCATGGTTTCAGCGACGGCGGTGGTGAAAGCGACGACGTCGTGCTTGACCTCGCGCTCGATCTCGAGGATGCGCCGGACGTCGAAGCCGGCGTGCCGCCTGAGGAGGCGCGCCGCCTCTTGCGGAACCAGACCCAGCTCGGCCAGAGCTTCGGCGGCGGCCAATTCGACTTCGAGCCACTGGCGAAACCGGTTTTCCAGACTCCAGATGCGGCCCATCTCGGGCCGGGTGTATCGCTCGATCATGGGCTTCTCCCTAGCCGGCGAGCTTTGCGGTGATGCTCCGGGCGATCGCCGAGATCGTGGGGGCCTCGAACAGCCGGACCATGCTCCATTCGAAGCCGGTGGTCTCGCGGAGGCGCTTCAAGAACTGGGCGGCGAGGATCGAGTCACCGCCGAGGCGGAAGAAATCGTCTTCAATCCCGATGGGCTGGATGCCCAGGATTTCCTCCCACAGGCGGCAGAGCATCGCTTCGGTGTCGTTGCGGGGCGGCCGGAAGGCGCGCGGCGGCGCCGGCGGCGTGGTGTCGGCGCCGGTGAGCCCCAGTTTCTCGGCAAGGCCGATTCGTTGCAGTTTTCCCGTAGGGCCTTTGGGGATCTCCTCGACGATCAGAACCAGGCGGGGGACCTTGAAATCGGCCAGATGACCGGCGGCGAACTCCTTGAGTTCGACGTCCGTGGCCTGGGCCCCGGGGCGGAGCACGACGGCGGCGGCGACTTCCTCGCCGAGTTTGGCGTCGGGAACGGCGAAGGCGAGAGCCTGGGCTACGGCCGGGTGAGCGAGGAGAACTTCGTCGATCTCCCGCGGAGAGATCTTTTCGCCGCCGCGGTTGATGATCTCCTTCAGGCGGCCGGTGAGGAACAAGTAGCCGTCGGCGTCCAGATAGCCTTGATCACCGGTACGGAACCAGCCGCCAGTGAAAGCGGCGGCGTTGGCGGCGGGATTGTTGTCGTAACCGGCGGTGACGCTGGGGCCCCGGATCACGACTTCGCCGCGCTCGCCGGCGCCGAGCAACCGGCCGTCTTCGTTCATGATCGCGATCTCGATTCCTGTAGGCAGGCCCACCGAACCGGGTTTGCGCACGCCCGGCGGCAGCGGATTGCTGGCCATCTGGTGAGAGGCTTCCGTCATCCCGTAAGCTTCGATCACCGGGGCGCCGAACACCTCCTCCAGGCGGGCCATCACCGGCGGAGGCAGGGCGGAGGAAGAGGAGCGGATGAAGCGCAGGCGGTTGCGGCGGACGACGGGCTCGTTCAGCGGCGCCCGCTCGAGGATGGCTTGATGAATGCTCGGCACGGCCGAGTACCAGGTGGGGCGGAAATGATCCATCCAGGCGAAAAAGCGCGGCGCCTGAAAGCCGGGAGCGCAGGCGACGCTCGCGCCGGCGGCCATGGAGGACAGCACGACGCCGACCAGGCCGTGGATGTGAAACAGCGGCATCACGTTCAGACAACGATCCGCCGGCTGGAGTCGCAGCGTCCGCCGGATATTTTCGGCCGAAGCGACCAAATTCCGGTGGGTGAGCGGCACGATCTTCGGCTTTGAAGTGGTCCCGGAAGTGTGAAGGACCAAGGCGACGTCGGCCGGGCCGGCGAGATCCGCTTCCGGGTCGAGAACCTCGCAGCCGAGCAGATCGAACCAGCCGGCAGGAGCGCCGGCGCGGGGGACGGTTTCAATCAGAGCGACGCCACGCGCGGCCGCCACGGCCCGCACGGGCGAGTCGAGGCCTCGCTGAATCAGAACCGCTTTGGCGTTCAGGTCGGACAGATAGAAATCGAACTCTTCGGCGCGGTAAGCGGGATTGAGCGGGGCGCAAGTGGCCGCGCAGGCCGACGACAGGAATGCCGCGGCCATTTCCGGGCCGTTGGGCAGCACGATGCCGATGCGGTCGCCCCGGCGGATCCCGGCGGCTCGGAGCGCACGCACCGTTCGTTCCACCAGATCGAGGAGCTTTGCGTAGGAAAGCGGACGGCGATCCAACCCGAGGATGGCTTCCGCCGCCGGGGCACTTCGCGCCTGCGCGGCGAGCAGATCGTAGATAGAAATCCGCATTCAGTCGAACCCTCATGATACTACGAGCGGGGCCGGCGGCCGGCGTGTGATATGATCAGCCGCGGAAGGCGCGGGACTTGGAGGCTCGCATGCTCAAAGAATTTCGCGATTTCGCCATGAGAGGCAATGTGGTCGACATGGCCGTCGGTATCGTTTTAGGCGCCGCGTTCGGCAGGATTGTCAGCTCGTTGGTCAACGATGTATTGATGCCGCCGATCGGGCTTTTGCTCGGCCGCATGGATTTTTCGCAACTCTATATCAACTTGTCGGGCGGAACGTATCCGACGCTGGCGACCGCCCGGCAAGCCGGCGCGGTGGCAATCGCCTACGGCGTGTTTGTCAACGCGGTCATCGACTTTCTTGTAGTCGCGTTCGCGATTTTTCTGGTGATCCGTTGGGTGAACCGCCTGAGGCGGCAGCCGGTTCCGGCGCCCGACGCGCCGCCGGCGCCTTCGCCCGAGCTCGTCTTACTCGGCGAGATCCGGGACCTGTTGAAAGCAGGGCGCTGACGGCGGTTCGCCGACGAGGCGAAGGCCATCCCGAACCGGGCCGGATCCTTCGGCTCGGCGGCTCGGCGGATCTGGTTGCCGGATTCGATCCGCAGAAGTTATACTCTGAGGCGCGTTATGTCGACTCGACCCCGAGGCGCAGGTTCAAGGCGGCGGTCGCGCTTCTGACCGCCGCAACGCTGGTCTGGCCCGCCGGCGGCGCTCAACGGCAAGGTGCGACGCTTCCTCCGGAAATCCGGCAGCGATTCAACGAGGCGTTGCAGAAGTCCTATTTCGAGCTGTTCGAGCAGGCCGCGCGCCTCGAGTTTAGCCCTTCCCACATCGCCGCGATGCGCAGGATTCTCGAGGAAGCGCAGGAGCGTTGCACGCGGCAATACAAGCGGCGGGCGAAGAGCTGGGCAAACAGCTCCGGTCCGCGCAGGCGGACCTCAAGAAAGTCAGCGCCCGGATCGACGACGCCGAGCGCAAGCAGCGCCATTGCGAGATTCAGAACCTCCGAGCGCTCGAAAGCCAGGCGCGCGTGCTGGCCGAGCACGCCATTCCGATCGCTTACGAGAACAAGAAGGCCAAGCTGGAACTGATCGAAAAGTGGCCCGGGGAGCTTCAGAAGATCAAGGAGGAGATCGCCGCGGGCAAGCACCATGAGCGGCGCTGGGGCGACGTCAAGGACATCGGGGTGCGGGAGCTCGTCCCGGGCCAGGAAGATGACATCAAGGCCGGCCAGGACGCGGTCCGGGAGATGAAGCTGGCCGGCTTGATGCCCCCGGAGATCGACGATCCCGGGGTGCGCAAGTATGTCATCGCGCTGGCCCAGCGGATCGGCAAGCACTCCGACCTGCGCGTGCCTCTGAACGTGACGGTGCTGAACACGAAAGAGATCAACGCCTTCGCCCTGCCCGGCGGATTCCTGCTCATCCAGCGCGGCCTGCTCGAAGCGGCCGAGAACGAATCGCAACTGGCGGGCGTGATCGCGCACGAGATCGCGCACGTGACCGGGCGGCACGGCCACAAGCTGATGCGCAAGGCGACGATTTCGTCGATCATCTACCAGGCGGCGCAGGTGGCGGCCCTGATTCTGACCGGCGGCGCGGCGAGCATCGGCACCTACTACGCCCTGCAATACGGCTTTTACGGCCTGGGGTTGATTCTGAGCCTGGACATGCTGGGCGTCAGCCGCGAATTCGAACTCGAGGCGGACCAGCTCGGCGTGCAATACGCCTGGAATGCGGGCTTCGACCCGGCCGGGTTCATCAAGTTCTTCGACAAGATGGCCACGACCGAGGGCTACGTCAACGGCCTGAGCTGGTTCCGGACGCACCCGCCCTTTTATCAGCGGATGGTCCAGGCGCAGCGCGAGATCCTGTTTCTGCCGCGCAAGGAGGGCCTCGTCGAAAACAGCCCCGAGTTCGACCGGATGAAGGAAGCCCTAAAGAAAGTGACCGCGGAGGCGGAAAAAGAGGAGAAGGACCGTCCGAGCCTGCTGGCTCCGGTGCAAGGCTGCCCGGCGCCGGAGAAGATCGAGTACAAGCCGGGGCAGCCGATCGAGACGCTATGTCCGGAACCGGAACAGGCCTCTTCGGGCGGGCGCTAGCGGCGGCGTTCTGGGCTCTGGCGGCGTGGGGCCAGACGCCCGTCTCGCTGTATTTTACCGTTGAGGACGGCGACAAACTCATCGGGGGCCTCAAGGAGGAGAACTTCCGGCTGTACGAAGACGGCCGTCCGGCGCCGTTCCGCCTGGCGCCGCCGGAGTCGCCGGCGACCATTACGCTGCTGGTGGAGTACAGCCAGGCTTCGCTCTATTACCTGAACGACATCGAGGTGGCGCTCCACGCCTTTATCGACGCGGCGCCGGAAGGTCACTGGTATTCGCTGGCCACCTTTTCGCAAGAGCTTCAGATCCACGTGGATTTCACCAAGCGCAAGGGAGAGATCCGTGCGGCTTTTGGCGGGCTGGGGCAGCCGTTCTGGGGCGAGGTCAACACCTACGACGCCCTGGTCGAGATCCTGGACAAGCTCGAGTGGCTGCCGGGACGAAAGGTGTTAGTGCTGATCGGCTCGGGATTGAACACGCTGAGCCGCCACACGCTCGGGGAGGTGCAAAAGAAGGTCGAGGGCGCCGAGGTGACCATATTTGCCGCGGCGGCGGGGACGCTGCTGCGCGGTCAGTACGACCCGTATTTGAGTGGCAGCCAGCGGATGGAGCTGATGCAAGCTGAAGCGTTCCTGAATATGCTGGCGAAGAAGACCGGGGGGCAGGCGTTCTTCCCGCGCTTTGAGACGGCCTACCGGGACATCATGCGGACGGTCGTGCTGATGCTTGAGCAGCAGTACCGGATCGTCTACGAGTCGCAGGTGCGCCGGGACGGCAAGTTTCACCGGTTGAAGCTCGAGGCCTTCCAGGTGGTGGGCGACAAGCGGCGGGACTACACGGTTCGGGTCCGGGAGGGCTGGCGGCGGTATTGAGACTCGGACGAGGAGCAAAGGAGATGTCGGAAAGATTTCGGGTTCAACGCGAGGGCCG
>JBBIMZ010000262.1:0-5778 GCA_037444135.1 Solibacteraceae bacterium | reverse complement strand
GAACTCCAGCGAGAAGTCCTCCATGCGGGCGCCCATCTCGCGGATCACGTTGCCGAAATAGTTGTAGAAGACCGCCGCAGGGATCGCGGCGCCCAGGCCCATGGCGGTGGCCACGAGCGCCTCGGAGATGCCCGGCGCCACGGCTCGGAGGCTGGCGCTGCCGGCCAGCCCGAGAGCCGAGAAGGCGTCAATGATGCCCCAGACCGTGCCGAACAGGCCGATGAACGGGCAGACGCTGGCGGCCGTTGCGAGCCAGTTCATGTTCCGCTCCAGCTTGGCGATCTCCTCGCTGATGGCCAGCTGGAGGCTGCGTTCAAGCGCCAGCTTGTTCATCAAGGTGCCCCGCGCCGCCACCTGCCGCCGGATCTCCTCGTAGCCGAAGTCGAACACCGTCGCCAGGGGCGAGTCGCGGAACTGTTCGACGGCCAGCGCCACGGTGTCCAGTCCGCCGGCTTTGCGGAACGCCCGCAGGAACTGCAGGTTGGCCAGCCGCGCCTTGCGAAAGATGTTCCATTTGGAAAACACGATCGCCCACGACAGCACCGAAAAGATCAGCAGGATCGCCAGCACCGCCATGGGCAGCGGCTTGGCCCGGCTGACCAGCTCCCACACGCTGACTTGAACGAGCAGAGCCGGACACCAGTGTGAGATCAACCAGACTCCTTTCCCGGGCGGGCACGGCTGCCGCCCAGATCACTATCATACTGGACGGGCGGCGGGAGCGCTGAAAAAACAAACCGTGACCGAGTTGTTTTCGCCATCGGGCGGGCCGCTCCGTATAATCACTCCAGATGCTCGTCGAGCTGGTGGTGGAGAACTACGCCGTCGTCGAGCGGCTGCGGGTGCGCTTTCACGCCGGACTGAACTTGCTGACAGGGGAAACCGGTTCGGGCAAGAGCCTCATCGTGGACGCGCTCGGGCTGTTGTTCGGCGGCCGGGCTTCGGCGGACGTGATTCGCGCGGGGGCCGACCGGGCGCGCATCGCCGGGATTTTTGAGCCGGCGCCGGAGCCCGGGCTGTTGGGGCTTCTCGAGCAGAGCAGCTTCAAACTCGATTCCGGGGAGTTGCTGCTCGAGAGGGAAATTCTGGCGGGCGGCAAGTCGCGGGCGTTCATCGCCAACCGGCCCGCGACCGTGGCGCTGCTGCGGGAGTTGGCGCCGTATCTGGGCGATATTCACGGCCAGCACGATCAGCAGCGCCTGTTCGACGCCGAAGCGCAGCTGGAAATGCTGGACGCTTTCGCCGGCCACGATCCGGCGGTCGCCGAAGTCGCCGATCTCTATGCGCGCTGGCGGCGTCTGAGTACAGAGCTGGCCGAGCTGGATCGCTCCGAGCAGGAGCGGCTGCGCCTGGCCGATCTGTGGAGCTTCCAGCGGCGCGAGATCGAGAGCGCGGCGCCGGCTGCGGGCGAAGATCTGGCGCTCGAAAGCGAGCGGCGCGTGCTGGCCCACGTCGTCAGCCTTCAGGAACACGCCGCCGCGGCCTATGACGTCCTCTACGACTCGCCCGGCAGCGCGCTGGCGCTGCTCCGGCAGGCCTGGCGCCGTCTGGAGGAGATTTGCCGGATCGATCCCGCTCTGGCCTCGCTGCGCGACTCGCTCCGCTCCGCCGAGGTCATCGTCGAAGAAGCCGCGCATGAGCTGCGCCACTACCTGGGCCGGCTCGAAGCCGATCCGGCCCGGCTCGAGCAGATCGAAGCGCGCCTGGCGCTCCTTGACAGGCTCAAGCGCAAGTACGGTCCGTCGCTCGAGGAGGTGCTGGCCTTTCTGGGGAAGGTGCGCGCCGACCTGGAGACGCTGGAATCGGCCGAAGAGCGGCGCGGGGCGCTCCAAGCAGAGCGCGAGGAGGCGGCCCGGCGCTTTGAGGCCGCGGCGGCGCGGCTGTCCGAGAGCCGTCGCGAGGCGGCGGCCCGGCTGGAGAAACGGGTCGAAGCCGAGCTGCGGGCCCTGGCGATGGAACGGGCGGCGTTTCGCATCGACCTCCAAGCGTCGGAGTGGACGGCCCGGGGAATGGACCGAGTGGTGTTCCTGATTGCGACGAATCCGGGCGAGCCGCCCCGGCCCCTGGACAAGGTGGCATCCGGCGGCGAACTGTCGCGGATCGCCCTGGCTCTGAAGACGTCGATCGCCGGGGCTTCGAAGGCCCCGAGGCCCGGACGGACACTCGTCTTTGACGAGGTCGACTCCGGCGTGGGAGGGAGCGTGGCCGAGACCGTGGGCCGGCGCCTGAAACAACTGGCGGCCTACGAACAGGTGCTGTGCGTCACGCACCTGCCGCAGATTGCCGGCTTTGCCGATCATCACTTCTCGGTGGTCAAGCACGAGGCCAACGGCCGCACCGTGGTGACGATCGAGGAGCTGACCGGCCCGGCCCGGGTGCGCGAGATCGGCCGGATGCTCTCCGGCCGCCGGCTGACCGAAGAGGCGCTGCGCCAGGCCGAACAACTGATCCGTCTGGCGGGCGCCTGAACTCACACCGGGCGGCCCTTCGGCCGATAAGCAGAGAGATGGGCCTCACTCCGCTAGCATTCACGGGCGTCAGCGACTTCTCGGATGACTTTCAGGCGATTCTGAACCGTGCGGTGTCGATCGCGCGCCTGCCGCTGATCGAGTTGCAGAACGAGCAGAGCGACCTGCTGACCAAAAAGCAGCTGTTGACGGAATTGCGCTCGGCCGCCGGAGGTCTGGCCTCGGCGCTGGAGGCGCTCGGCGAGGCGGGCCGGACGCGGGCGCTGGCGGCTTCGAGCAGCAACACCGCGCGCGTGACCGTGAGCCTCAACGGCGCAACGCAGGCCGGCTCCTACACCATCAGCGAGATCACCTCCGTAGCGCGAGCCGCCTCGGAAACCACGCTTGCCGGCTACGAGACGCCTGACCAGACGGCCGTTTCCTCCGATGGAGCTCTGGAACTGGTGGTCGGATCAAGCACCTATCAGATCGACTTGACCGGCCGGAACAACCTGAACGGGCTGCGCGACGCGATCAACGCCCTGGGCGCCGGCGTGACCGCCACGGTGCTGAACACGGGCACGGGTGCGACGCCGTATTATTTGGCTGTTACGGCCGACAGCCCGGGGGCGCAAACCCTCCAGCTCCGGGAAACGGCCGGCGACGCCGGTTCGAACCTGCTCACAAGCGCCAACCAGGGCGCAAACGCCATCTTCAAGCTCAACGGCCTCGACATCGTCAAGAGCGGCAATGTGATCAGCGACGTCATCCCCGGGGTGACCTTTACGATCGTCAGCCAGACCGATCCAGGCGAGGCGGTCGAGCTGAAACTGTTCTCCAGCCGCAGCACGCTGGCGACCAAGCTGGCGAACCTGGCCGACACCTATAACACGCTCCGCACGGCCGTCAACGCCCAGATCGGCGAGAGCGCCGGGCTGCTGAGCGGGGATTTCCTGGTCCGCGAGATCCAGCACAACCTGCGGGAGCTGGCCGCTTATGAGTCGAGCGGCGCGGTCCGGCGCCTGGCCGATCTCGGTCTGGAGTTCGACGAAGAGGGCCGGATGTCGTTCAATTCGAGCAAGTTCTACTCGCTCTCCGACGCCGAGATCGCCGCTGCTTTCGGGTTTCTTGGAACGGAAACGAGCGGGCTCGGGGGCCTTTCGCAAGATTTCGAGCAACTCAGTGATCCCATCTCGGGGCTTATCAAGCTCCAGCAGGATCAGTACGACTCCGCCGACGAGCGGCTGAGCCGGCAGATCGACGAACTCACCAGCCGCATCGAGTTCATGCAACTGTCGCTGTCGGCCAAGCTCCAGCAGGCCGACACGCTGCTCGCCCAGCTCGAATCGCAGCAGGTGCTGCTCGAGGCCAGCATCAAAGGGCTCGAGTTGGCCCTTTACGGTAAGAAGGACAAGTAAGGAGGCCGGTTGCCGGACGGCTGGGAAGAGGCGGTCTTCCGGATCGAGCGGGCGACCGCCCGCCTTCCGGCGATTCCGCCCGACGACGCGACGGCCCTGCTGGAAGCCATGCGGGAGCGCTCCCGGGCGATTGCCGGTCTGGGCGAGTTGGCCGCTCAGGCGGCGGGGCCGATTCCAAAGCCGTTCCTGGAGCGCCTCGAAGCCCAACTGGCGGTCGCGCCGGCGATCGCCCACAAAATCCGCCTACTGCGCGCCGGCGCTCAAGCCGAGCTGGCGCGGATCATCGAGGCGGTCTATCTAGCGCGATCGCTTGGCGGGCGGCCGCGGGAGCGATGTCTGGTCGACCTGATCGGATAGGGGATCCCCAAAAAAAGCGGCCGCCGTCCGGGCTTCGGTCGGCGGCCGCGGAAAGGCGGGCTGAACCGGTCAGCCCGCCTGGCTCAGCGGTTATCCCCGCAAGAGGCTGAGCACCGCCTGAGGCGCGACATTGGCTTGCGCCAAGGCGGCGATGCCGGCCTGCTGGAGGATCTGCGCCTTCGTGAGGTTGGCGGCTTCGGCGGCGAGGTCGGCGTCTCGGATGCGCGAGTCGGACGCAGCCAGGTTGTTGAGCTGGGTCTGGGCGAGGCTGATCGCGAAATTGAAGCGATTCTGGCCCTTGCCGACGACGGCCTGAGCCTGGCCGAGGATCTCGACGGCCGTGGCGAGCGCGGTCACGGCCGCCTCGGCGCCCGTCTGAGTGTCAACGGCGACATTGGAGCCTCCCGAGGAGACCTCCGAGTCGACGACCACGCCTTGATTGGGCCCGCCGCTGGCGTCGTCGCGGAGGCCGACGCCGCCCACGTTGGTGCCGATGCTGACCTTGAAGCTCGGCAGGTCGCTGAGGAAGCGGATGCCCTCGGCCGTGCCGGCGGCGTTGATCTCCTTGACGGCGACGATCCGCCGGAGCGTGGCGTCGTTGGACTGCTGGAGCGCACTGTTGATGGCGTCCAGAGCGTCATCGACCGACGTGGCGTTGCGCACCGAGGAATCGTTTTGCAGCACGACGGCGAGCGAGTGTTGCGTGCCGTCGGCGTCGGTGGCCGAGATGGTCACGGTCTGGTCGTCCCCGCCGTTGCGGATGGCCTGGAAGGAGAAGACGTCGTCGTTAGAGCCGAGCGCGGTCACCGAAGAGCCTCCGGCGTTGAAGGTGTGCTTGGTAGTGATGGTGCTCGAGTATCCGGCGGCCGAGGCCACGCCGCTGGCGCCGAAGCCGAGTTCATTGACGGCGCCGGCCGCCAGGCCGTTGACGCGGAAGTAGGTGCCGTTGGTCGAGTCGATTTTGATCTCGCCGCCGGAGTTGGAGGCCACCAGCCCGGCCGCTCGGAGCACAGAGTTGCTCATAAAGGCGTTGTTGAGGTAGGCCACCGCCTGAGCTACGGTCGAGGCTTCGCCAGCGTTGATCGTCACGGACTGCTTGGCGCCGCCGGCGATGGAGAACTCCAGGGTCTGCGTGGTGCCGGCGGCGAAGGTGGCGCCGCTGCCGGTGATCGAAGTGTAATCGAAGCCGCCGGTCACCGGGTCGAGCGCCCGCCAGGTGCCGAGGCCGAGGCGGTTGGCCGTGTCGCCGGAGACCTGCACTTCAAAGATCTCGCCTCGCTTGCTGGTGAAGCTGAGCGCGGTGCCGTCGGCGTGGGTGTCGAGCGTGATGCCGGCGGCTTGCAAGGCCGTGTTCGAGGCGATCTGGTTGTTCAGGTCCGTGATCACCTGGCCGACGGTGGTGCTGCCGGCGGTGATGTTCAGCTCGATGTCGACCGGAGAGGCGAGGCTGGCGCCGGAGAAGCGCACGATCACCTTCTGGTCGGAGGTGGCGTTGAAGACGGTGGCGTCGGCCGAGGCCGCGGCGGACGCCCTGTCAGGGCCCGAGGCGGACCGCG
>JBBIMZ010000261.1:0-5786 GCA_037444135.1 Solibacteraceae bacterium | reverse complement strand
CGCCGATGGTGCCGCCCCACTCGTTCTGCTTGTAGGGCGGTTTGTCGGGCTGGAAGAAGTTCCGGGCGTTGTACTTTTCGATGTTGTTGAACCAGAAGCCGCTGCCGTGCAGTTCGTTGGTGCCGCTCTTCATGGTGAACGAAGTGACGCCGCCGAGGGCGTGCGTGTACTCGGCCGAATAGTTGTTGGTCACGAGCTTGAACTCGGCGATGGCGTCCACCGAGGGGTTCACCTCGATGTCGTTGGCGAGGTCGCCGCGGCTGAGCGCGATGCCGTCATAGTAGACCTGGTCGGTGAAGGCAGGGTTGCCGGAGATGTGCTTTTCCCAGGTCGCTCCCGGAGTGACGCCGGGTTGCAGAAAGATGAACGCCGAAGGGTTGCGGATCCCGCCCCCGAGCGTCAGCGGCAGTTCGACGAACTGCTCGCTGCTGAGCACCAGGTTCACGTCGGCCGACTCGGACTGGATGAGCGGCGCGGCCGCCGTCACCGTGACCTGCTCGGTGAGCGCGCCGACTTCCAGGGTGATGTCGATGCGGACGGTCTGGTCGACCTGGACCAGGATCCCGGTCTGTTCGTAGGTGCGGAAGCCCTCTTTGCGCGCGGTGAGCGTGTAAGTGCCGATCGGCAGGCGGAGCAGCGTATAGCTGCCGGTCGGCCCCGTGCGTGAACTCGTGCGCACGCCGGTGGCCGTGTGCGTGACCGTGATCTCCACGTCGGGCACGGCCGCCTGAGTGGCGTCGGTCACGATTCCCGTAATGGTTCCCCGATCGCCTTGCGCAAGGCCCAAAACCGGAAACCATAGCAAGAGAAACGTCAAACGGCAGGCAGAATGCGTTCGTTTCTTCATACCGAAGATCCCCTCGGATATTTTAAGCAGGGGAAACTTGCGCGTCAATAGAAAACCGACGCCGGCCGCCCACGGAACAGAGCGGCCGCCCGTTGTAGAGTAGGAAGCCATGAGAACCTTCTTCCTGCTTGTGGCTGGGACGGCGGTTTTGATGGCCGAAACCCACACCATTTATCCCGAGCACCACTCGCGCGTCTTCTCCGCCTACAAGGAGCCCGTGCTGCGGATCCGCTCGGGAGACACGGTCATCACGCGGACGTGGGACTCCGGCGGCGCCGACCTCAAGGGCGTCGCCCACATCCGGCACCCCTACGTCTATCCGGAAAGCGGCAATCCGCTGATGGGACCGTTCTACGTCGAGGAGGCCGACTACGGCGACGCGCTCGAAGTGCGCCTGGACAAGGTCCGGCTCAACCGCAACTACGGCTATACGGCCTACCGGCTGAGTCCGGCCGTGATCAGCCCGAACGACATCGAAGGCTTGTACCGGAACTTCTACAAGCAGGACGCCGTGCGCCCGGGCCGGGCCGACATGATCCCCTGGGACCTGGATCTCGAGCGGGGGGTGGCGCGCCCGCGCCTGCTCGAAACTTCAGGCTACACGTTCGAAATCCCGGTGCGGCCGATGCTCGGCTGCATCGGCGTGGCGCCGCCGGGCGAGCGCGTGGAGACGTCGGGCCCCTCAGGTCCGCACGGCGGCAACATGGACTACAACGACGTCGTCGAAGGGGCCACGCTCCTGTTTCCGGTCTTCCACAAGGGCGCTTACCTCTATATCGGCGACGGGCACGCCGTGCAGGGTGACGGCGAAGGGCTCGGAAGCGGCGTCGAAACCTCGCTCGACGTGCAGTTCACCGTCCGGGTGCACAAAGGCAAGCGCCTCGCGATCCCGCGTCTGATCAACGAGGACTACATCGTCTCGATTGCCAGCCAGCCCGAGTTCTCCAGTTCCATGGATATCGCCGTCCGGACGGCCAACTCCGACATGCTGCGCTGGCTGACGGGCGAATACGGACTCACCGGGCCGGAAGCCCACCTGTTGATGGGCGCCGTCGTGCAGCACAAGATCGTGACCTACTTCGGCACCGTCGCTACGCTGATGCCCCGCAGGTACCTGCCGAAGCGCTGAGCCGGCGCCGCTACCAGTACAGCTTCAGGCCGGCCTGCATGCGCCGGGGCTCGTTCACCTGGCTGGTGACCACGCCGAAGGTAGAGGCGTTCAAGTTCGTGCTTCCGGTAGAAAACGTCGTCCGGTGAAGCAGGTTGAAAGCTTCCCAGCGGAAGTCGAGCCGGAGCCGCTCGCCGATCGAGAAGGTCTTGGCCAGACTGACGTTCTCATTGAAGAACGGGAAGGTGCGCACCTTGGGGTTGTGGCGCGTCACATTGCCGAAGGCGAGCGGCTGCGCCGGAAACGCCGCCAGGTTGAGGAAGCGGTCGACGGCCGGGTCGAACTTCTCGCCGCGGATCGGGCCCCGCCAGCCTTCGTAGCTGGTGATGACCGGCCGTGTGTCGCGGTTGAAAATGGGCAGCGGGTTATTGCGCGTGAGCCGGAGCGGGAAGCCGCTCGCGTAGGTGAGGATGCCGCTCAGGCGCCAGCCGCCGAGGAAGCCGTTGACGACCGGATGACTGGAGGCCAGAAAGCGGCGGCCCCGGCCGACCGGAAGTTCGTAGACCGTGCTCATCTTGAGGGCGTGCGTCTGGTCGAACTCGCCGATCGACTTCTCCAGGCGCCGGTTGTACTGGTCCTGCGTGGTGCCGCTGCCCTCGCTGAAGCTGTCCACATCGGTGAGCAGCTTCGAGAGCGTGTAGTTCCACTCCATGGCGAGGCCGTTCGAGTAGCGGCGGGTCAACTTGAGGATCATCGAGTGGTAGCTGGAGTGGCCGCTCTTGTCCCCACCCTGATCTCCCGTGTTGATGCTGAGATATTGCGGGTAGGGCCGGAGCGCCTGGTTGACGCTGCGCGAGGACTGCACCTGCGGATTGGTGAAGTTCGGGTAGGGGATGGGCACGCCCGCGCTCACGGCCGCCGCCGAAGTGATCGAAGCGCGGAACAGGTTGGCTGCCGCCGTCGCGCCGAGTTGCTCCACGTAGCGGTCCCAAATGGCCGTGGGCACTTGATTCAGGTTGACCAGACTCCCTTGAAGATGCGTTCCGATCGTGGCGCTGTAGCCGATCTCGAGCACCGTGTTGCGCGCCACCTCGCGCTGGATGTTGAAGGTCCAGTACAGCGTCTCCGGCGCCCGCGTGGCGTCGTAGGGCTGCCAGTGATCGACGTTCTGGTTGTTGGCGAACGCAGGATCGAGTTTGGCGTTGGGATCGACGACGATCGGCAGCGGGTACGGCGGCAGGCCTTGGTCGACCCGGAACGCCGGCGTGACGCCCTGGTCCTGGGAGCTGAACCGCCACAGGCCGATGAACCCGGCATAGTGGCCGCTCCCCTGCGTCACCGTGACGCGCCCGAAGGAGCGCCCGAAAGCGGTCCGCAACGTCGTTTTGTTGTTGACGGCGTAAGCGATGCCGAGGCGCGGCCCGATCGCCGCGTACCAGCCGTCGACCAGGCTCCGGCGATTCTCCCGGCCCGGGCCGAAGCCGGCGAAACGCAACGCGCCGGGATAGTTGTTCACAGCCGGATTCGGACGGTCCGGAGTGAAGTCCGAGTACTTGTCTTCGAGCTCGACCGGCGGCTGGGTGAACTCATAGCGGACGCCGAGGTTGAGCGTCAGCTTCGGCGTGATACGCCAGTCATCCTGCGCGTAAAAGCCGTAATAGGGGTAGATTTGCTCGATCTCGCGGACCGTCTCGGTGCCGCCGCTGATCGCCTCCCCGAGCAGGAACGAGGCAAACGAGCTGCCGCTGCGGAAGGCTGTGTCGCCCGGCACGCTGGTGCTCAGGAAACTGAAGCCGGCGCCGCCGGAGATCCACTGCTCCCCGTAGCCGTTGGCGCGCTGGTTCTGATAGGCGAAGCCGAACTTGAAGGTGTGCTTTCCGCGCGTGTGGCTCAAATCGTTCTTGAGGGCCCACATCGGCTGCTTGGTGCCGTTGATCGCATTGCCGCCCCACTGGGCGAATTCGGTGAACGTCACGACCGGAAAGTTCCGGTTGCAGTCGATGACGTTCTTCATGCAGATCTTGTCCTTCCAGTTCTGTCCGTAGTTGGGCGAGAAACTCGCCTTGTCGAATGTGTTGCCGCCGGCGGAGAACTGGTTCACCGTGGTCGGCGAGATCACCCAGTCGTGCGTGAGCCGGTAGGAGCCGGTATCGAACTGCTGCACTTCGCCCGACCAAAGCGGCACCGGCAACCCGGGAGGTCCGCCGGCGCCGGTCTCGCGGCGGTAGCTGGTGATGTTGGCGAAAAACGACAGCCGGTGCTTGTCGGTGAGCAGGTGGTCCAGCCGCGCGCTGCCCTTGTCCTGCGGCTCGAGGATGGTGCCGCTGGCGGTGATCCAGTTGTTCGTCACGTAGCCGATCGTGCCGGACTGGCCGCCGCGGTTCGGCTTGACGACCTGGCCGTAGGGGATCAATTGCTGGGCGAAAGCGCTGAAGCGCGACTTGGGAATCTGGTTGCCCGGGAAGGGATCGCGGATCTGGCCGCCGCCCGCCGGATTCGGCCGCGTGGTCGCCGGATCGTAGATCTGGAGCAGGCGATTGTTGCGATCCACCCAGTTGCGGAAGTCGCCTTCGTACATCTCGGGCGTGGGCACGCTGAGGATGGTGGCGTTGGCGCCCACGCGGTTCCGGAACCCCTCGTACGTCAGGTAGAAGAACGTGCGGTTGCGGCCGTCGTAAAGCTTGGGCAGTACGATGGGACCTCCGGCGGCGACGCCGAAGTTGTTCTGTTTGTAGATCGACTTCTCTCGCTCGAAAAAGCGGCGGGCGTCCAGCTTCTCGTTCCGCAAGAAGTTGTACGCCGTACCGTGCGGCTCGTTGGTGCCGGACCGCGACGAGAAGGTGATCACGCCGCCGGCCGCCTGCCCGTATTCGGCTTTGAAGCCGCCGGTGTCGACGGCAAATTCGGTGATCGCCTCGAGCGACGGCGCCATGAACGAAATCTCGTCGCGCGCGGCGGCGCGGTTGGTGGTGATCGACAGGCCGTCGAGCGTCGCATTCCACGAGCGCGAAGGCGCCCCGCCCAGCACCATTTCATTGGCGCCGCTGGTGATCACCTGGGCGGCGATCTGCACCAGGTCATAGGGATTGCGCATCCGCCCGCCCACCACCAGCGGCAGCTCGTCGACGAACTTGTTCTCGACCGCCGTCGTGATCTTGGCGTTTTCGCTTTGCACGGTCAGGAGCGTCCCGGAGACCTCGACCGTCTCGGCGACGTTGCCCAGCTCGAGCATCACGTCGAGGCGCACCGTCGAGGCCGCGGTCATGACGACGCCGTCGCGCAAATAGCGCTTGAAGCCGGAGGCTTCGGCGCTGACCTGATAGGTTCCCGGGTAGACGACCAGATTGTAGTCGCCCGTCTCCGTCGATGTCGTCGCGGTCTCGATGCCCGTGGCGACGTTCTTGGCCACGATCCGGGCCGCGGGCACAGCCGCGCCGGACGGATCGAGCACTTTTCCCGTAATGTTGCCGCTCGTGCCTTGCCCGTGCAGCGGCGCGGCGGCCAGAAGAGAAATAATGACCGCGCCGCAGACAGCGGCCCGGCCGGCAAGGTTGATGGCTTCTGTCATGGGCGGTTGTTACTCCCTGTTCCCGTATTGATTCCCTACCAGAGGGTTCGCACATGAATTATATGCCAGGCCGAAGGATCCTTCAACGGCTTCGTGCCGTTTCTTTGCCGGAGAGCGGTCCGAAGGACTTGCGGGCGCGCTCGGGATAAGCTGATAGGGCGGAAGGAGACGACGTATGGATCGGCGGAGCTTCTTGAAAGGAGCCGGCGGCGCGCTGGCTGCCCCGGCGCTCGTGGCGCGGCGCGCCTCGGGCGCCGGCAGCC
>JBBIMZ010000260.1:0-5790 GCA_037444135.1 Solibacteraceae bacterium | reverse complement strand
ATCCCGCCACCGCCGCCGCGGCCAGCACGAGCAACAGCGCCGCGCGCAGGGGCGAGGAATCGTTCTCCTCGAGCGGCCGGCGCCGCTCGCGGGGCGGCAGGATGACCGTAGCGGGCTCGGGGGGTTCCAGGGCGGCGGCGCCGGCCGCGACAGGCTCCGAGTGATACACAGTCGCCGGCGCGCCAGTCGAAGAGGTCACCACCGTTTCGAGAGCTGCGGCGCTGCCGCGCTTGAGCGGCTCCCATCGAGGACTGGCCTGTACCGCGGCGGCAAGCGCCGAGACGAAGTCGGCGCACGTGGGAAAGCGCTCCGCCGGATCTTTGGCCAGCGCCCGGCCGAGCACCAGGTCCACTTCCTGTGCCAGAGTCGGGTTCAGCCGCCGGGCGGGCGGCGGCGCCTCCCGGGCGATCTTGAACAGCAACGTGGGAAGCGAATCGGCCGAATGGGGCTTCTCGCCGGTCAGCATCTCGTAGGCGACCACCGCCAACGAATACTGGTCCGAGCGGCCGTCCACCGGCGCGCCCTGAATCTGCTCCGGCGACATGTAGTTCGGCGTCCCGACGATCGTGCCGGCCTGCGTCATCTGCTGCGAGACGATTCGGGCGACGCCGAAGTCGGTGATCTTGGCCCGGCCGTCAACGCTCACCATGACGTTGGCCGGCTTGATGTCGCGGTGGACGATCCCCTTTTGATGAGCGTAGTCCAGCGCGGCTGCGGTCTGAGCAAGAATGTCGATCAGCTGAGCCCGGCCGAGCGGCTCCGGGCCGGCCAGCAGCTGCTCGAGCGTCTGGCCCTCGACGAACTCCATGAAGACGTAAGCGGTGTCGTTTTCTTCGGCGATGTCGTAGATGGTGACAATGTTCGGATGCGACAGCACGCCGGCCGAACGCGCCTCGCGGAAGAGCCGCTCGCGAAGGCGCGAACGTTCGGCCGGATCCGTGAAATCGCCGAGGCGAATTGTCTTGATGGCGACGGTGCGGCCGATCGCCGGATCCAAGGCCCGGTAGACAATCCCCATTGCCCCCCGGCCGAGCTCGCCCTGAATCCGGTAGCGCCCGATTTGTTGCACCGCTGTCGCCATTGTAACCTAGCCGGGCGTGCAGGCGTTCTTGCGGCGCGCATGGAGTTGCCACGATAGGCTGAATGTCGAGTAGAATTGTGGTGATTCCAGATGGCGGCGCCGTTTCACCTCTCCGTCAAGGGACAATATGCTTTGCTTGCCCTTCTAGACTTGGCTATGCAGGAGACCGACCAGCCGGTCAAGATCGCCGCAATCGCCAGGCGGCAGCGCATTCCGCAGAAGTTCCTCGAGCTGATCCTGGCCACCTTGAAACAAGGCGGCTTCGTCGACAGCCGGCGCGGGGTCGAGGGAGGCTACTTCCTGGCGCGGCCGCCGGACCGGATTTCGGTCGGCGAGGTCTTGCGTTTCGTCGAAGGCGCCGCGCCGGGGCGGGCCGGGCCGCGCAAGAGCCCGGAAACGCCCTTCGACGAGATGTGGCGCAGCGTGGAGCGGTGCGTCTCCGAGATCCTCGACCGGACGACGTTCGCCGAGATCGCCCGCCGCTGGAAGGAGAAGCAAAGCGCCTACGTACCCAACTGGGAGATATAATCGGCGCAGCTTCCTCGACTGTTCATGAAAGATCGGATTCCGCCGGAGGAACAGCTTTGATCTTTGAAGATAGTTCATTGAGCATCGGGCGTACGCCCCTCGTGAAACTGAATCGCATCACCGGCGGGGCGCCCGCGACGATTCTGGCCAAGATCGAGGCCCGCAATCCGGCGTTTTCCGTGAAAGACCGGATCGGCGCGGCGATGGTTTGGGACGCGGAAAAGCGCGGGGTGCTGGGGCCGGGCAAAGAGATCATCGAGCCGACCAGCGGCAACACGGGCATCGCGCTGGCGTTCGTCGCGGCGGCGCGGGGCTACCCGATCACGCTGACGATGCCGGACACGATGTCGGTGGAGCGGCGCAAGGTGCTGCTGGCGTTCGGCGCGCGGCTCGTGTTGACCGAAGGCGCCAAGGGGATGAAAGGAGCCGTGGCGGAAGCCGAACGCATCGCCGCCTCGGACCCGGACCGCTACGTGCTGCTTCAGCAATTCAAGAATCCCGCCAATCCGCAGATCCATTTCGAGACGACCGGACCGGAGATCTGGGACGACACCGGCGGGGCGATCGACGTGCTCGTCTCCGGCATCGGCACCGGCGGCACGATCACCGGGGTGTCACGGTTCATCAAGCACGTCAAAGGGAAGAACATCGTTTCGGTGGGTGTCGAGCCGGCTGCCAGCCCGGTCATCACGCAGACGCTTCGCGGCGAAGAGATCAAGCCGGGGCCGCACAAGATCCAGGGAATCGGAGCGGGCTTCATCCCCGACACGCTGGATCTGAGCGTGGTCGACCGCGTCGAGACGGTCACCAATGAGGAAGCCATCGAGACGGCCCGGCGCCTGGCGCGCGAGGAGGGGATGCTGTCGGGGATTTCGTGCGGGGCCGCGGCCGCCGTGGCTTTGCGCCTGGCCTGGGAGCCGGAAATGAAGGGCAAGACGATCGTCGTCGTCCTGCCGGATGCCGGCGAACGCTATCTCAGCACGGTATTATTCGAGGGATTATTCAACAATTGAGAGAAAAAGGACGGGCGCCCTTGGGTGGATGGGTGGGTGGCGCCCGTCTATCGTAACGGGGATCTACTGTTGAAACGACGCCGCCCTGGCAGAGGTTACATCTCACCGAAAAATTTTTTCCGATCTACGCCGCGGCCAGGCCGCGCAGGTTCCATCCGCAGATCACGCTGGCGAGGAACTTGTCGCCTCCCGGCCCGGGCCAGTGAGTCTCCAGGCTGAGGTAGCCGCGGTAGCCGTCCTCGAGCAGCGCGGCGATCTGTCCTTTCCAGTCGACCGCGCGCGTGCCAAGCGGGCCCCAGACCGGCCGGGAGTTCTCCATGTGGCAGTCTTTGGCGTGGACGTGGACGATTCGCGACGGAGGCAGCTTCCGGTACCCGTCCGGGAAGGGAACTTCACCGGCCACGAGCGCATTGCCGGGGTCCCAGACGACTTTCAGGTTCGGGTGATCGAGAGCGGCGAGCAGGCGCGCCGTCTCGGCGCCGGTCGAGATGTTGCAGGCATGCTCGTTCTCCAGGCCGATGACGAGGCCGCGCGCGGCCGCCTGGTCGCTGAGCCGCGCCAGTGCCTCCACGATCGCGTCGAAGCACCGCTCCGGCGCCACGGTCCGCCAATAGGAGAAGACGCGGACGATCCGCGCGCCGCAGAGTTCGGCGATCCGGAAGGCCCGCTCGGCAAGGTGCGGCTGGTCCTCGTAGGTATGGCGGGCGGCGAAGACGTCCTGATGGAAACGGCCGTCGATCTCCGGCGCGCCCGGCAGGACGCACTTGAGCAGCGGCGAGGCGATGGAGACGATCTCCATGCCCCGATCTTTCGCCAGCTTGACCACGCGCGCGAGCTCGTCGTCGGGGACGTCCATGATGTTCCTGTCGCCGATCATCCGCAGCTCGACTCCGGTCATGCCGATCGAGGCCATGGCGTCCAGCGCCCTGACGATGTCGGGCGAGAATTCGTCAGTGATGGCGGCGATGGGGAGCTTCGGCGTCATGCTTTTCCCCATCAGTGTAACGGAGCCGGTGCGGAGCTGCCTTCGGTAATCTTGACGAACTGATTCGGGCGGAGACCGCGGAAGGTCTGCTTCAAGCCGCTCGGCCACTCCACCGTCAGCTCGGTCACTTCCGGATCCTTGCCCAGCCCGAAGGTGAGCGCGAGCTGGCTTTGCGAGCAGTAGCTGGACCCGCTCCGCACCATCTGCCACTGCGCTCCAGAGCGGCTGCGAAGGCGCACCACGGCGCCGAGGGCGCTGCGGTTGGACTTGACGCCCTCAAGCTGGACGGTCAGCCAGCGGTTGGCGTTGCCGCCGTCGTTGCGGAACAGATACGCCGGTCCGTGGTTGGTCGTCACGAGCAGGTCCAGATCGCCGTCGCGGTCGTAATCGCCGTAGGCGGCGCCGCGCCCGACGATCGGCCGGGCCAGGTCGGAGCCGACTTCGCGGGTCACCTCGCGGAATTTTCCTTGGCCGAGGTTCCGGAACAGATGAGGGGGCTGGCGGTAGGTGACTTTGGGCTGGACGTTGGCGATTTCCTCTTCGATGTGGCCGTTGGCGACGAAAATGTCCAGCCAGCCGTCCAGATCGTAGTCGAAGAAGAAGGTGGCGAAGGCCAGCGTGAGCAAGCTGTCGCGCCCGACGCTGGAGCGGGGCGCCTCGTCGACGAAGAGCGAATTGCCCTCGTTGTGGTAGAGGCCGAGCATCTGGTTGGAGAAATTTCCCACCACCAAGTGGGGGCGCCCGGAGCGATCGTAGTCGGCCGCGTCGACGCCCATGGCGCCGCGGGCGATGCCGTCCTCGCTGAAGGCCACGCCGGCGCCCACGCCTTCTTCGGTGAACGTGCCGTTGCGGTTGTTGCGGTAGAGCTTGTTGGGCTGCGTGTCGTTGGCGACGAAGATGTCGGGCCAGCCGTCGCCGTTGTAGTCGAGCACGGCGACGCCGAGAGATTTGCCGGTGGGGTCGGCGATGCCTGCCTTCCGGCTCACGTCGAGGAAGCGCCCGCCGCCTAGGTTGCGATAGAGCTTGGAAGCCAGGCCCTTGTAGGATTCCGGGGTGCAGTAGGACTTGGTGGCGCCGTCGAGCGAGCACCACAGGTCGCCGGCGGGGCTCCACTGGACGTAGTTGGCCACGAACAGGTCCGCCAGGCCGTCCTTGTCGTAATCGAGCCAGGCGGCGCTCGAGGCGAAGCCGGGGTTGTCGATGCCGGCCTGACGCGTCACGTCACGGAACTTGCCACCGCCCTCGTTGTGCAGCAGGCGGTCCGGGCCCATGTTGGTGAGGTAGAGGTCCTGGCGGCCGTCGTTGTCGTAGTCGGCCGCCGCCACGCCGAGGCCGTAGGTCTCGACGTCGAGCCCGCTGCCGGCGGTGATATCGGTGAATGTGCCGTCGCGGTTGTTGCGGTAAAGGGCCGGGAGGGAGCGCCGGCCGCGCGGCTTCCAGTCCTTGCTGTTGATCAGCAGGATGTCGAGCCAGCCGTCACCGTCGGCGTCGAGGAAGGCGCAGCCGGAGCCCATCGTTTCGGGAAGCCACTTCCGGCCCGCTTTGCCCGCGTTGTGGCGGAAGCGGATGCCGGCCTGCGCGGTGACGTCGCGAAAGACGACCTGTGGCGGCGCCGCGGCGAAAACGATGCAAAGACAAGCGAGCGCGAGGGCGTAGCGGCCCACTCAGTCCACCCCCACAGAGACGGGCGGTTTCCGCGGTCTTTGCGTCACCTGCAACGGAGCGGGCTGCTCGCCGAGCGGCACGGTGACATGGTCGTGGATGGGCTGGCGCTCGTTGTTGTCCTCGGGGCTGAGCAGGCGCCGCCGCGCCGTGATGGTCTGGGCGGCTTCGTCGGCTTTGAACCGCCGGAAGAGTCTCTCCTCCCGCGCGGCCTGCTCGAGGTTACCCAGACCGCGCCAGGCCAACATGAGCGTGTAGTGAGCCTTCAAGTCCTCCGGATCGACGACGAGCACGTGCCGGAGCGTCTCGATGGCGCCGCGGAAGTCGCGCTTGAGGAACTGCACGCGGCCGATTTCGTTGAGGACGACGCGGTCGCGCGGGTACTGGGCGCGCACGAGGGCCAGGGAGCGGAGCGCTCCGTCGTAGTCGCCTTCCGCCTTTTGGATCAGCGCCCGGAAGTAAGGGTTCCGGGCGACGTGGGTACTCTACGCCTGGGCCCGTGCGACGTGGGGTTGGGCGGG
>JBBIMZ010000259.1:1442-5791 GCA_037444135.1 Solibacteraceae bacterium | reverse complement strand
GCGAGAGCCTGGCTTGCGACGTCGTGGTCTGCGGCGCCGTCGAGCGGGGCGGGGCGCTCCGCCGGAGCGGAGCGCGGCCCGGCGACCGGATCTACGTTTCGGGCCTGCTCGGCGGCGCGGCGCTCGGGCTCCAGACGCGGCGGGGCGCGGCCTGGAGGCGCCATCGGCGGCCGGAGCCGCGGCTGGCTCTCGGCCAGTTCCTCCGGCGGCTGCGGGCCACGGCGGCGATCGATATCAGCGACGGCCTCTCCATTGATCTTCATCGGCTGGCCAAAGAGTCCGGCGCCGCCGCTCGGCTCGACCGGCCGCCGCCGCAGTTTCCCGGCGCCTCGCTCGATCAGGCGCTGCATGGCGGCGAGGAATACGAACTGCTATTTACCGTCCGGCCGCGCACGGCCGTCCCTGAGGAGTACGAGGGCGTCCCGCTCACCCGCATCGGCGTAGTGTGCGAAGGCCGGCCGGGGGCCGTGTCACTCTTCGGCCGGCCGCTGGCGCCCCTCGGCTACGATCATTTTCGAGGAGAGCGATGACGGGCCCGCCTTCGCCCTCGCCGGTGCTGGAGCTGATCGAGGCGTTCCGCCGGTCGAAGACCATGTTCGCGGCGGTGGCGCTCGGTGTCTTCGACCGCTTGGCCGGCGGGCCGCGCACGGCGGCGGCGCTGGCTCAGGGGGAACATCCGGACGCGCTCGAACGGCTCCTGGACGCTTGCGTGGGTTTGGGCTTGCTTCGCAAGCGCGGGCTCGAGTACGAAAACACCGAGGCGGCCGACGCCTACTTGCGGCGGTCGAGTCCCTGGACGCTGGCCGGTTATGTTCTGTACTCGAACGACGCTCTGTTCCGCTTGTGGGCGCATCTTGAAGACGCCGTGCGGGAAGGCGGCCACCGGTGGCGGCAGGTCTTCGGCGAGCAGAGCGATTTGTTCGGGCATTTCTACCGGACCGAACAGGCGCAGCGGGACTTCCTGCTGGGCATGCACGGCGTGGGGCTGCTGAGCAGTCCGGCGGTGGTGGCGGCTTTCGATCTCACTCCGTTCACACACCTGGTGGACTTGGGCGGGGCGACCGGCCACTTGGCGGCGGCCGCTAGGCAGCGCTATCCGCACTTGCGCGCGACGGTGCTGGACCTTCCGGCGGTGGTGGCCTTCGCACGCCGCAGCGGTTTGGCTCAAGGCGTCGAGTGGACGGCCGGGGATTTCTTCCGCGATCCGCTGCCGGAGGCCGATCTGTTTGCGCTGGGCCGCATCCTCCATGACTGGAGCGAAGAGAAGATCCGGCCGCTGCTCGAAAAGATTCGCGAGCGCCTGCCGCCCGGCGGCGGCGTGTTGATTGCGGAGACGCTGCTCGACGAGGACAAATCCGGTCCTGTGCCCGCATTGATGCAGTCGTTGAACATGCTCGTGTGCACCGAGGGACGGGAACGCTCGCTGAGCGAGTACCGCGCCCTGCTGGTGGCAGCGGGCTTTCGGCAAGTGGAAGGGGTGCGGACGGGCGCGCCGCTGGACGCCATCCTGGCGCGCCGGTGAAGCCATCGGGGCGGCGGTGCGCGTGAGAACCTGTTAGACTGATGCCATCAAGACTGGTGCGCGAACCAGCCGCTGGGACGTCACGATGCGCGTCCGGATCCGCTTACAGTACGGACCCCGCGTTCCGCGCGAGCGGGATGTAAGCCGGCGCGCGGCTTTGGCGGCGGCCAGCCTGTTGAGCCCCGCCTCGGTGATGGCCGCCGTGGCGGCCGGATGGGCCCTGGCGGCGGCCAAGGGCTGGAGCGAACGCTTCTTTGTTTCCGGCGGGCCGCTGGCGGACTGGAGGCTTTGGCTCGCAGTCGCCGTGCTGCTCCGGGCCGCCGGCGTCATGCTGGACCGCTTCGGACGCTCCTGGCATCCGCCGAAGCCGCCGATCCTCGATTTGGGCGCGGAGGATCCGATCCGCCGGGACCTGGGGCCGCCGGAGCAACCGCGAGAGTCGCGCGGCGCGCCGGACCAGGCCGGCGACGGCTATCGCGACGCCGGGCGAGGTTCGGCCGTCATCCCGTAGTCAGCACCTCCGGCCTGTCGCACCAGCTCCCGCATGAGGGCGGTGTAGAAGCTGTTGCTGGCGGCGCGGATCTTACGCTCATCGTCTTCCGGGAACGCCAAGTGGTGCAATTCGTGAAGCAGGACCGACAGCAAGGCGGCCTGGAAGTGGAGGTCCGGAAAATCGGCGTCGAACCGGCCGGCGGCCAGCGAAGAAAGCGGCTGCGGCTCCCAGGCGCGGATCGCGTTGTAGGCCAGATCGATCTCCGCCACGGGACTGCCGAGATCGGCCGACAGCCGCCGGGTGAGCCGCGATTCAGTCCCGCGGGGGTGGTAGTGGCCGAGGCAGCCGCAAGGATTGTCCGGGCGCAGCAACACGACGACCAGGGCGGGCAAGGCCGCCCACACAGGAAGATAGGGCTGCCGCACGGCCGCAGGAAGGGCCGGCAGCAGACGGAGGTAAGCGCTTTCGAGCAGCCGGGCGATCTGCTCGCGGCCGCGGGGGTAGCTGAGCAGCAGCAAAGGAAAGCCGACCCCGGGGCGCACCAGCAGCTGCTCGCGGCCGCGAATCGCCTCCAGCAGGCGCCGGAGCAAGCCTCGCGGATGCGCAACCCGGACCCGCCCTCTGCGCCCGGATCGCTCGCGCATCGCCATCGGCTCCCACCCTTGATGATATTCTGAACGAAGAGGGGATTTCCCCCGCTATGCGTTACGGCGTCAACTACCGGCCGTCCGGGCTGACCTATTCGGGCCGCTTCCCGCCGGGGGTGAAGTGGCTGCTGATCTCAAATATTGGGCTGTTCGTCCTCTATTTCCTGGCGGTCCGCAGCGAGTGGGCGGACGTATTTGCTTATCTTGGACTCGTGCCGCGGATGGTGCTCGAGGGGTACGGCCTCTATCAGCTTGTCACTTACATGTTCCTGCACAGCCCCTGGGGATTCGGCCACATTCTGTTCAACATGTTCGCATTGTGGATGTTCGGCGCGGACCTGGAACGGACCTGGGGAACCCGGCGCTTCCTGGAGTACTACTTCCTGTGCGGAATCGGTGCGGGCCTGTGCGTGGTGGCCGGGAATCTGCTGTACGGGACGCCGGATACGCGGACGATCGGCGCCTCCGGGGCCATCTACGGCGTGCTGCTGGCCTTCGGACTGCTCTTTCCCGACACCATCGTCCTGTTCAGTTTCTTGTTCCCCATCAAGGCGAAGTATTTCGTGATGATTATCGGCGCCATCGCGTTCTTGAGTTCGATCGGGGCCAGCGGCGGCGGCGTGAGCCACGTGGCGCACCTGGGTGGAATGCTTTTCGGGTACTTCTATCTGAAGAGCCGGCACCTGAGGCGCCGGGCGGCCGGCGGCAGCCTGGTGGGGCAGTTGCGGCGCCAGTGGGAGGAGTGGCGGATTCAGCGGGCGCGGCGCCGCTTCGAAGTCTACCTGCGCAAGCGGGAGTCGGACCGCGACCCGTGGGTGCAATGATGGCCGGCGGCGAAGTGAAACTTGCCGGCTGGGGCCGGCGTCAGCTAGAGTAGCCGCAGAGGGAGAGCTATGGGTGTACACCAGCGTATGCTATTGCTTGGGATCGTGTGCCTGCTGGCCGCGGCGGAGTACGCCACGGCGCAACAAGGTCCGGATACCCGAAAATCCGAGCCCGTGGCGAGGCCCCGGACCAAAGGGCAGCCGTCTGAGGCCGAACTTCCTCCGATTCCGTCCAAGTACGGCAGGAAGGAGCAGCCGCCGCTGCCGGAGGGGCTGCCCACGTTTCGCACCGACGTCACCACGGTGACCGTCGACGTGGCCGTGGTGGACAACCGGGGGAATTTCATTCCCAACATTCCCGGGGGGAACTTTCTGATCCTCGAGGACAAGGTGCCGCAGAAGATCACCGGCTTCAGCATGGGCGAAGCGCCGATGACGGTCTGCATGGTGATCGAATGGAGCTGGTTGTGGCAATCCTACTGGTCGGAGACCTGGTATCAGACGCTGACGGCCGCCTACGGTTTTCTGGAGACGCTGAAGCCGGAGGATTATGTGGCGGTGGTCGCCTACGACCTGCGGCCGGAGATTCTGTCGGACTTCGCCACGGACAAGCGGAAGGCCTACGAGGCGATGCAGCGGCTGCGCATCGCCGCCTACTCGGAATCCAACCTTTACGACGCCATCGTCGACACGGCCGAGCGGATGGCCGATATCGAGGGGCGCAAGGCGATCGTGCTGATTAGCTCCGGCATCGACACCTTCAGCAAGCTGACCTTCGACAAGGCGCGCAAGTCGCTCCAGAATGCGGGAGTGCCGATCTATGCCATCGGTCTGATGCAGACGCTGCGCGAGCTGGCTGACGC
>JBBIMZ010000259.1:0-1432 GCA_037444135.1 Solibacteraceae bacterium | reverse complement strand
GCGAGACGCGCCGACGGTTGCAGATGGCCGGCGTGCCCATTTACGCAATCGGGCTGATGCAGGCGCTGCGGGAGTGGATGGACGCGCATGGCTACTTGGGCTCCATCGCGCGGCTGGACTTCCTTCAGGCGGACAACCAGATGCGGACCTTCGCCCAAGAGACCGGCGGCATGGCCTTCTTCCCGCGCTTCTACGGCGAGTTCCCCGCCATCTTCAACAACATCGCGCAGGCGCTGCGCAATCAGTATTCCCTCACCTACCAGCCGAGCAATCAAGCCAAGGACGGCAAGATCCGCAAGATCGAGGTGGCGCTGGTCAACCCGCAGACCGGCCTGAAGCTGAAGATCGTGGATCAGAAGGGCAAGCCGATCAAGTACCGGATCATCGCCAAGGCGGGCTACACGGCGCCGCGTGAAGTCGAGTAGGGAGGGGCGATTTTCGTCGCCGGGGGAACGAAACCCGCGCAAAGTCAAGCGAAAAATCTCGCCTGCTTCCAGGTTCTTAGGATTTCATTGACAGCGGACCGGCGGCTCTGGTATTTTCGCAGGGTCCCATGAAGCTGGCTGCTTCCGCGAATGCAACTTCTCCTGCGCGCATCCTCCTGATCGACGACAACAAGCTCGGACTGGCGGCCCGCAAGGTCGTGCTGGAAGAGCTGGGCTATGAAGTCGTCACCGCAACCAGCGGCCCCGAAGCCCTCGAGCGCTGCGCCGAGACAAGCTTCGAGTTGGTGGTTACCGACTACAGGATGCCCCGCATGAATGGCGCGGAATTCATCAAGGAATTCCGGCTGCGGAACGGGAATATTCCCGTGATTCTGCTCTCCGGCTACGCCGACACCCTCGGACTGGACGAAAAGAACACCGGCGCCGACGTAGTGATCCAGAAAGCCGCCAACGAAGTGACGGTATTGGTGAGAGCCGTGCGCCGGCTGCTGCGGGGACACGCGGAGGGCACGCCGCCGGCGGGACATGCCCCGCCGGTGAAGCGGCGCGCGCGCGGCGCCTGACGCCGCGCGCGCCAGACCGGAGCGGGGAACGGCCGGGGAAGGCGTATCATCGTCAGTGGAGGTTTCACGGCGATGGTAGAAATCCTGTGGCTCGGACATGGCTCGTTTCAGTTCACGTTCGACGGCGGCGGCGTGGTGGTTGCCGACCCGTGGCTTTCCGGACCCACCTATCCGGCCGGACACACGTTCGATCGAATCGACGCGATTCTGATCACGCACGGGCATTTCGACCACTGCCCCGACGCGGTGGAGCTGGCCAAGCGGTTCCGCGCTCCGGTGATCTCGAACTTCGAAATCAGCTTGTGGCTGGCTTCTAAAGGCGTCGAGACGGCGAGCGGCATGAATAAAGGCGGCTCACAGAAGGCCGGGCCGGTGACGGTGACGATGACGCACGCCTTTCACAGCTCGAGCATGGTCGAAGAC
>JBBIMZ010000258.1:0-5791 GCA_037444135.1 Solibacteraceae bacterium | reverse complement strand
CGATGAACGACAGCTGGGGCTACGACAAGAGCGACGACGCCTGGAAGTCGCCGAAGACGATCGTGCGCAACCTGATCACCTGCGCCCGCCAGGGCGGCAACTACCTGCTCAACATCGGCCCGAGGGCGGACGGCTCGGTGCCGGAGGAGTCCGTGCGCATCCTCACGGCGGTCGGCAAGTGGATGGAGAAGAACGGCGACACGATCTACGCCAGCCAGCCCTGCCAGGTGTCCCGCTCCAACTACTGCGGCTTCACCCGAAAGGGCAACACGCTCTTCGTGCACGCGCATTTCTGGCCGGGCGAGACCCTGACCGTCGGCGGCCTGCGGACGCGCGTCAAGAGCGTCCGCCTGCACGCCTCGCGCCAGCCGGTCAAGTTCGAGCAGGATGAGTTTCGCCTCCGGTGTCTCGGCCTGCCGGCCGATCCGCCCGACGACCCGGTGACGACCTTGGACGTCGAATGCGACGGCGAGCCGTTGCAAGACATGATGTTCGTGCGCCGCGAGCGTCCGCGCCGGAGCGTCTGAGCGCGGCGAGGCGGCCGCTGGTGTAAGATCGCACGCATGGGGAATGCATCGCGTGACACGTTTCCGCGGCCGCTGGAGCTGACGCGCCGGGGACTGGTGGCGGCGCTCACCGGAATGGCGTCGGCGTTCAACGCCGCCGCGGCCAAACTTCAGGATCCCTCGCTGCCGTTCGGACACGACAGCATCTACACGCGGCTGTTCGGCATCCGCCCGCTGCTGAGCTGCCGCGCTCACACGACCGTCATCGGCGGCTCGCGCATGCCCGCCGAAGTGCTCCGCGCCATGGCCGAGGCCAACGACTACTTCGTCGACATGCACGAGCTGAACGCAGCCGCCGGCCGCCGCATCGCCGAAGTCACTGGCGCCGAAGCGGGCCTGGTCACAGCCGGGTCGTTTTCGGCCATGGTGCTGGCCTCGGCCGCCTGCCTGGCCGGCACGGACCCGGAGAAGATCAAACAGCTACCGCATCCGACCTGGGAAAAACGCGAATGCCTGATGCAGAAGGGGCACCGGTTCGTCTACGACTGCGCCTTCCGGGCCGGGGGCGCGACGATCGTCGATGCGGAGACCAAGGAGGAACTGATCGCCCGGATCGGTCCCCGCACCGCCTTCATCGGCGTGCTGGCGAGCGTCGAACGCCAGAGCAACCCGCCGCCGGGCCTGCTGATGCCGCAGGAACTCGTCGCCATCGGCAAGCAGTACGGCGTGCCGGTGGTGGTGGACGCCGCTTCGGAGCTCCCGCCGGTCGAGAACCTCACGCGCTACGTCAAGATGGGCGCCGATCTGGTGATCATCAGCGGCGGCAAGGGCATCCTCGGACCGCAGTCGACCGGACTGCTGGCCGGACGCAAGGATCTGATCGAGGCCGCGACGCTCAACCACTCGCCGAACACCGCCATCGGCCGCGGCATGAAGGTCGGCAAGGAGGAGATCGTCGGGTTCATCGTCGCGCTTAACCGGTACCTGGAACTTGACCACGAAACCGTGATGGAGACCTGGAACCGCAAGGCGCGCTGGATGGCCGAGCAGCTCCAGGGGATTCCGGGGTTCAACGCGCAGTACCGCAAGAACGCTTACGGCTTCGGCGAAATCCGCTTCGAGTGGGATCAGAAAGTGATTCCGCTCACGCCCCGCCAGGTCCAGAAAGAGCTCAAAGCCGGCGAACCGCGCATCGTCTACTACGAGGACGACCGGGGCGGCACGATTCAAACGCGCACGATGGAAGACGGCGAGGAGATCCTCGCGGCGCGGCGGCTGCGCCAGTTCTTCCTCGAGGCCGGCAGGCGGCACTCATCCGGCTGAGGCCTGGCGCGCCGCCCGGATCATCGCGCGGATGTTCTCGGCGGGCGTGGTGGCCGGGATGGCGCAGCCGGCGTTGAGGATGAAGCGCGGAGTGTCCCGGAACAGCTCGACCAGTTCGCGCGTCTTGGCTTCGACCAGCGCGGGCGTGCCGAGCGCCAGCACGCCGCTCGGATCCAGGTTCCCGATGAAGACTGCGCGGTCCTTCAACAGGTCGTGGGCCAGCCGCGCGTCGGTCTTGTAGTCGAGCTCGAGTCCGTCCGCCCCGCTCGAGAGCATGTCCTCGAGGATCCGGTCCGTCTTGCCGCAGATGTGCAGGAAGTAGGGCAGGCCGAGCCCGTGCGCCAGCCGGGCGACGCGCTTCTCGTAGGGTAGGGCGAACTCGCGATAGATGCGCGGCGAAACCAGCTCCGGCCCGGCGGGGCTGTCTCCGTTGGAGACCATGTGCGCGCCGGCGGCGGCCATCAGTTCGATGAACTGGCTGGTGGCCGCTGTGCAGTATTCGAGCAGGCGGCGCGCGGCCTCATGCGAGGCCGGATCCATCAGGTCCATCATCCAGGCTTCGGGCGAGCGCATGGCGCTGGCCAGGGCGTACGGCGCCTGATCGCAATTGCCGCGGAGGAACAGCTCGTCGCGCACCTGGGCGCGCAGGATCCGCACGCCCTCCAGCCATACCTGGACGCCCCAGTAGTCGCCGACGCGCGGCGGCTCAAGCCCGGCGACTTCCTCGAGCGAGGCCACCCGCGGGCCGGCGCAGCGGGCCGGCGCGTCCTCGGGAAAATCGACCGGCACACCGACGGCGCCGGCCAGCGTGGCCGTGTCGACATCGACTAGAATGCCGTCGACCTCGTAGCGTTCGGCGCTCTCGAGGAAAGCCCGCGCCATCGCTTTGGGATCCCGGCGGAACTGCGCCATCGACACGCCGGCCTCGCGGGCCGCCATCATGAAGTTGTGCAGCATCACGGGCGTGGCGTCCGGCCAAGCGCCCTCGATCGCCGCCCGGATGCGCTGGTAGCCGTTCATCGGGAAAGCGGAGGCCGCCGCGTGTGAAAGTCTGTGGCGTCTTCGAGCGCGGCGCCGGCGCGGAGAATCACGTCCTCTTCGAACGGCTTGCCGATGATTTGCAAGCCGAGCGGCAGGCCGCTGGACGAGAATCCGCAAGGGATCGACAGCGCCGGCCAGCCCAGCAGGTTGACGGCGCGCACGAAGCGCGTGGCGGCGAGGCGGACGTCTTCGGAGGCGCCGTCGAGAGCAACCTCGGTCTGGCCGATCCGCGGGGCCGGCATCGGTGTCGTCGGCGTCAGAAGGCAGTCGGCATCCCGCCAGAGAGTGGCAAACTGCTCCCAAGCCAGGCGGCGGAGCCGCTGGGCGTTGATGTAGTCGGTGGCAGGAATCATTCGCCCCTGATCGAGCAGCGCCAGAACGTCGGCGCCGAACTTGCTGCGGTCCTCGAGGTGCGGGCTTAACACGGCGGAGGCCTCGGCCAGCAGGATGACGCGGCTGATCGTGTTCGCCGCCGCGACGTCGGGGACCTGGACCGGGACGATCTCGGCGCCGAGCGAGGCCGCCAGATCGATCATCCGGCGCGCAGCGGTTTCGGCCTCGGGATCCAGGCGCTCGAAGTAGAAGTTGCGCGGCACGCCGACGCGCAGCCCGCGAATCGAGACTTCGGGGCCGGGCAGGTAATCCCGGACCGGTTCGCGGCTGGAGGAGGGGTCGCGGGGGTCGAAACCGGCGAGCACGTTGAGGCAGAGCGCGGCGTCGCGAACCGAGCGGGTCAGCGGGCCCATATGATCGAGCGTGAAGTCCAGCGGCAGGACGCCGTAGCGGCTGACGCGCCCGGTCGTGGGCTTCAGGCCCACACAGCCGCAGAAGGCCGCCGGAATTCGAATCGAGCCGCCGGTGTCGCTGCCCATAGCTATGAAGACCTGGCCGGAGCTGACGGCGGCCCCGGAGCCGCCGCTCGAGCCCCCGGGAACGTGCCCGGTGTTCCACGGATTGCGCACCGCGCCGTAATGAGGATTGTTTGACGTGATGCCATAGGCCAGCTCGTGCATCGAGGTCTTGCCCACCAAGACGGCCCCGGCGTTGCGGAGACGTTCCACGACGGCGGCGTCGTGATCCGGCACGTGATCGGCCAGCAGCAGCGAGCCGCAGGTGGTGCGCACGCCGCGCGTCGAGAAAACGTCCTTGACGGCCACGGGGATGCCGTGCAGCGGGCCGCGGTCGGCCCCGGCGGCGAGTTCGGCGTCCGCCAGCCGGGCCCGCTCGAGGGCGGATTCCGCCGTTACGGTGAGAAAGGAATTCAGTTGCGGCTGGAGCCGCTGGATGCTTGCCAGCGCCGCGGTGACGAGCTCGACGGAAGAGACCTCCCGCCGGCGCAGCCGCCGCGCGGCTTGCAGGATCGTCACGACCGGTCCTCCGCGGCAAGCAGGAGCAGATAGGCCGGCTCGGTCTCGAGCGGCAGCGAGGCCGCGAGCGGGCGGAAGGAGGCTTCCAGGGCCTCGAGCGGCGCCCGGATCTTGTCGAGATCCGGCTCCGGAATCCCGAGATCCAGTCCTTCGGCGAGACGTTTCCAGTCCTTCATCTTGAACGGCTATTGTACTATCGCCGCCCGCCGCTACTGCGCGCCCTTGCCGAGCAGGATCACTTTCAGGGTGTGGAGCATGATGTAGGCGTCGAGCGTGGGGGTCAAGTGGCGGATGTAGTAAAGATCGTATTCGAGCTTGGTGACCGCGTCTTCGAGCGTGTCGCCGTACTTGTGGTTAATCTGGGCCCAGCCGGTGAGTCCGGGTTTGACCGAAAGCCGCTGGCGGTAGTAGGGGATCTGCTCGGAAAGCGTCTGGACGAATTCCGGGCGCTCCGGGCGCGGGCCGACGATGGCCATGTCGCCTCTGAGGACGTTGACCAGCTGCGGGAGTTCGTCGAGGCGGTAGCGCCGCAGCCACCGCCCCAACGGCGTGATGCGCGGATCGTTTTTGGAGGCCCAGACGGCGCCGGTGCGGGCTTCGGCGTCGGCGTACATGGAACGGAACTTGTACAGCACGAAGATTTTGCCCCGGAGCCCGACCCGGTTCTGCCGGAACAGCACCGGCCCGGGCGAGCTCAATTTGACGAGCAGGGCGACGAGCAGGCTCACCGGCGCGGTGGCGATCAGCAGCAGGGCGGCGATCACGGTCGAGTAGACCGACTGCACGAAGGAGGTTCCCGGCCGCGGGCCGAGAACTTCGGAGAAGATCAACTCCGCCGGGGGCAGGTGGCGCACGCAGACGCGCTCGAAGACGGCCTCATAGGCTGACAAAGCGTCCTGGACGATGATCCCGGAAAACTTCAGATCGAGCAGGTCGGCCTGCGGCAGCGACTTGCCGTCATGGGGAAGCGCGACGATGATCCGGTCGGGCCGCTTCTCCTCGACGATACGGCGGAAGTCGGCGACCGGGCCGAGCAGCAGCGATTCCGGGATGTCGGAGCCGTCATCGACGTGATCGCCGACGTAGCCGATCGAGATCATGCCGAGCTGGGGCTTTTCGGCGAAGCGGCGGTCGATTTCGCGGGCCAGCGGAGACGCGCCCAGGAACAGGACACGTTCGGCGTGGACGGCGGACTCCAGAAAGCGGGAGTAAACGATCCGCCAGACCAGGGTTCCGGCGATGGCGATGCCGCTGCCGGTGAACATCACCCAGCGCGGCAGCAACAGTTCCCGGCTGACATAGTTCGATACCGCCTGGATGATAAAGGCCATGCCGAAGGCGAGCGCGACCTGCTGCACCAGGGTGACGCGGGACCGGACGCGCAAGTCTTCATACATGTCCTGGAGGTAGAAGCCGAGCAGCAGCGCGGCCACCTCCACCGACCAGCGCCCGAACACGGTGGGCGAAACGCTGCGATGGGCAGCCACATCGGCTAGGCCGAGCAGCGCAACAGCCAGCGCAAGGCCCGCCACGACACGGGCCACCGGTAACCTT
>JBBIMZ010000257.1:0-5797 GCA_037444135.1 Solibacteraceae bacterium | reverse complement strand
GCCTTGATCTACCCCATCGTGCTGGGCCTGGATCGCATCGAGACCGCGTCGTTCTAGGGCTACCCGGCCAGCGCTTGTTTCCTCCAGCCTCCGACCTGGGTCGGGTGGACGCCGAACCTCTGCGCGATCCGGGCTGTGGTCTTGTGCGCCTTGATGGCCTCGACGGCCACTTTGGCCTTCAGGCTCGGCGGATGACTGTTGCGGGTTCGGGGCATTGATTCTCCTTCATTTTCCATGCCGCCCACCATCTAAGAAAAGCCTTTTTTCGTGTCCAACTTTTGGGGTGAAGGGCTGTACGTCTGTGTGGGTCGAGGCGCTGAGGCGGCTGGGGCTGAAAGGGACGGAGATGGAGCGGGCGCAGGCGCGGACGATTCGGGAGCGGCTGCTTGACATCGGGGCTCGGATTCGGGTGACGGTGCGGAGGATCTGGGTGTCGATGGCGTCGGGTTACGCCTGGCAGGGGCTGTTCCGGCAGGTGTGGGCGCAACTGCGCTGCCGAGGGTGGGAGAGCGCTCATGCGGCCCACCAATGACGCCCGGCGAGGCGACCGGGTAAAACCTATCCGGCGTCTGTCAGGTGCACGGCGAACGGGGCCACGACGGCGCGGGCCGGCTTCGCCGCCGCGTCAGTCGAACTCGACCCGGCGCGCGAGCAGCACCGCGGGCATCCGGCAGAGTTCGGCGAGGACGTCGTCCGGCACGGGCTCGTCGGTTTCAACGACGGCGATCGCCAGCAGGGTTTGGCCCGGGGCGGCCGGGAGGTCCTGGCGGCCGAGGGAGAAGTTGGCGATGTTGATGCCGCGGCGGCCGAGGACGGTGCCGACGTGGCCGATTACGCCGGGCACGTCGCGATTCTTCATGAAGGTGAGGTGGCCGCTGAGCGGCGTTTCGCAATAGATGCCGTCGACCTGGATGAGGCGCGGTTTGCCGAGGAGCACGGCGCCGGCGACGGTGGTCAGACCACTGTCGGTTTCCAGCTCCAGGCTCACCGAGTCGGTGTGCACGGCGCGCTTTTCGTGACGCTCGGCGACGGCGAGCCCGCGCTGGGCGGCGATCTGCATCGAGTTGACGACGTTCACTTTCTGGGACAGGAAGCGGTTGAGCACGCCGGCCAGGCCGGCATTGCGGACCAGGTGGGTGTTGTTTTCCGCGATCTGGCCCATGTAGGCGAGACGGACGGCTCTGGGGTTGCCCGAGGCGATCTGCGCGGCGAAGGCGCCGAGGCGGCGGGCCAGCTCGACGTAAGGGCCGAGCGTACGGTATTGCTCCGCGGGGAGCGAGGGCATGTTGACGGCGTTGACCGCGACTCCGCTGCGCAGATATTCGAGAACCTGTTCGGCAATCAGGACGCCGACGATCTCTTGGGCTTCCTCGGTGGAGCCGCCGATGTGAGGCGTGGCGATGACGTTGTCCAGGGCCAGCAGCGGGCTCGTTTCGGGGGGTTCCTTGGCGAAGACGTCAAGGCCGGCGCCGGCGACCTTGCCCGATTGCAGGGCTTCGTAGAGAGCGTCCTCGTCGACGATGCCGCCGCGGGCGCAGTTGATGATGCGGACGCCGTCCTTCATGCGGGCGAACTGGTCGCGGGAGATCAGGTTGCGGGTTTCCGAAGTCAGGGCGACGTGCAGCGTGATGTAGTCGCTTTCGGCGAGCAGGCGCGGCAGCTCGACGAGCTCGAGGCCGAGGTCTTCGGCCCACTGCTTGCTCACGTAAGGGTCGTGGGCGAGGATCTTCATCTCGAAAGCGCGGGCGCGCCGGACGACCTCGCGGCCGATGCTGCCGAGGCCGATGACGCCGAGCGTCTTCGAGCGGAGTTCAGTGCCGAGAAACTTCTTCTTTTCCCACTTGCCGGCGCGCGTGGAGGCGCTCGCCTGAGGGATGGAGCGCGCCAGAGCGAGCATCAGGGCGAGCGTATGCTCGGCGACGGAGACCGAGTTGCCGCCCGGCGTGTTCATGACGAGGACGCCGGCCTCCGTGGCGGCCTCGAGGTCGATATTGTCGACGCCGGAGCCGGCGCGGCCGATCACGCGCAGTTTGGGAGCTTTCTGGATGACCTCGCGCGTGACCTTGGCGGCGCTGCGGACGAGCAGGGCATCGGCGGCGGCAAGGTGTTCGTGGAACGACTTGGGATCGGAGACGACGACCTCGCAGTCGGGTTGGCCCCGGAAGACGGCGATGGCGGCCGGGCTCAGACTATCGGCAACGAGGATGTTCATGGCCGTAGTCCTGTTCACGCACTGACGGTCTCTACGGCCAAGGCGGCTTCGGCGTAAACGCGCTGGGCGGCGGCGACGCCCGAGCCGAACTGGACCCGGTAGCCGCGGGCGGCCAGGGTCAGCTCGAGCTCGGCGATGACGGCGAACAGATCGGCGAAGTCGAAGTAGCCGAGATGCGCGATGCGGAAGATCTTGCCCTTCATGCTGCCCTGGCCGTTGGCGATGATGGCGCCGAAGCGGTCGCGGAATTCGCGGACGATGACGCCGGAATCGAGGCCGTCGGGGGCGCAGACGGCGGTGACGGCGGCGCCGGGCGACTCCGGCGCAAAGAGCCTGAGTCCTAGCTCGGTGACGGCCTCGCGCGTGGCGCGCGCCAAAAGCTGGGCGTTGCGGATGAGGTTGTTCATCCCGAAGCTCTTGATGAACTGGAGCGCGGCGGCCAGCGAGAGCAGCAAAGCGGTCGAAGGGGTCCAGCTCGACTGCCCTTCGGCGGCGTTTTGGGCTTCCTTTTTGAGATCGAAGTAGAAGTGGGGCAGGTCGCAGGTCTCAGCGTGTTTCCACGCTTTCGGGCTGATGGCGAGGAAGGCCAGGCCCGGCGGGATCATGAAGGCTTTCTGCGAACCGCCGATGACGACGTCCAGGCCCCAGCCGTGAATATCCAGGGGCATCGTGCCGATGCCGGTGATGGCGTCGACGACGAGGATGGCGTCGGTCTTCGCGACGGCTTTGCCGATCGTTTCGACGTCGTGAATGACTCCCGTCGAGGTTTCCGAGGCCTGGAGGAAGACGCCGCGGATGCCGGGTTCGGCGAGCGCGGCGATGACTTCCGAGGCGGGCACGGCTTTGCCGTAATCGGCCTTCAAAACGATGGGCTGGAGGCCGAAGGCCGTCGCGATCTGCACCCAGCGCTCGCCGAATTTGCCGGCCGACAGGACGATGACGCGGTCGCCGCGGCGGAACAGGTTCGAGACGGACGCTTCCATGGCGCCGGTGCCGGAGGCGACCAACGGGACGACGTCGTGAGTGGTCGAGAGAACTTCCTTGAGGTCGGCGACGGCCGACTTGTACAGCTTGACGAAGTCCTGGGTGCGATGATGGATGTCGGCGGCCATCATCGCGTGGAGGGCCGGCGGATACAGAGGCGTCGGGCCGGGCGTCAAGAGTCTGGTCTTACGAATCAGCATGACGAGGTTGAAACTCCTAGAATAACAGAGACGATGCGACTAATTGACCGGATCCAGAACGACATGACGGCCGCGATGAAGGCGCGAGACGAGGCGCGGTTGAGTGCGCTGCGGATGATCAAGGCGGCGCTCAAACGGCACGAAGTCGATACCGGAAAGCCGCTCGATGAGCAGGCAGAACTCAAAGTACTCAATACACTCGTCAAGCAGCGCCAAGAGGCGATCGAAATGTTCCGCAAGGGGGGCCGCAGCGACCTCGCCGACAAGGAGGAGGCGGAACGAAAAATAATCGAATCCTACATGCCTCGGGAGGCGACGGCGGCGGAGATGGACGCGGCCGTCGAGGCGGCGGTCGCGGAAACGGGCGCCAGCTCGCCCAAACAGATGGGTTTGGTGATGAAGGCGGCGCAGGCGAAGCTGGCGGGCAAGCGAGTCGACGGCAAGACGTTGAGCGAGAAGGTGCGGGCGCGTCTGGCCGGCTGAGGTCGAGCGGTTGGGAATGCAGAGCCGGGTCCGCCGGCGGTGCACGGCAAGCAGGCACATCGGTCTCACCAATGTGAGTGCCGCCCCAGAGGGCACATTCTCAAGGGGCGGCGCAGGCGAAGCTCGAGGCCTCGTCCGGGTTGCCCGTGCCGTTCCACCGGGCGACTTGAGGGTACGGGCACAGCGGCCGGGTGCGCAGCACGCCGCTCGCCGGGTCGTTGCCCTTCCGGTAGCGCGTGGCGATGATGGGGCCGGGCGGGACGCCTTGTTCGACCCAGCGTTCGAGCGCCGCGGCGAGATCATGCTGCGGGTCGGATTGCGGGACGCCGCCTTGGCCGAAGACGTTGGGGCCGGCGCCTCCGGCGCAGTGCTGGACACCGGGAGCCATGTAGAGGCGCAGGAAGGAATCGGCGGTGCGGGCGCCGAGCCGGCCGACGACGCTCCGATAGTAGTCGATGGTGTTCTGCGCCGGGATGGCGGCGTCGCACCAGCCGTGATAGAGGATGAGCTTGCCGCCGTGGCGGGCGAAGGGGCGCAGATCGGGGTCGGTGGCGTTCAGGATGCGCGCGAGCTTGCGGTCGGCGGCCTGCGTATCGCGATCGACGTCGAAGTTGCGGTAGTCCCAGTTCGGATCGTTGTACACCATGTTCTTGTAGAACTGGGTGGAAAAGGCGAACAGGGCGCTCTGCTCGGGAGCCGGGCCGGTGATCCACGGCATGAAGCCGCCGGGGTCGGCTTCGCCGCCGGGGGAGTAGCCCGGGAAGAGACGGCGGCCCTTGGAGTTGAACAGGCCGGAGTAGATCTGGCGGAGGGCTTCCGCCTGGGGCGCGGTGAGACAGGCGTCGGTTTCCGCTCCTTTGCACCGCAGCGTTTCCGGATCAAAGCGGCAGCGCGTGGGCTCTTCGAGGACGCCGTCGCGGACTCCGTCCAGCTGGTCGCACGCGGCAAGGACCGCGGCCTGGATGGCGGGCAGTTTGCTTGCGGGGATATACGCGCCGGGCACGGCCAGCGTGGCTTGGGTGAGGGCGGCGGCGGAGGCGAGCAGGTGCGTCCAGTAGTTGGCGGGGGCGCCGGCGATGATGCCGTCGTAGTCCTCCGGAAAGCGCTGGGCCTCCATCAGGGCCTGCCGTCCGCCGTTGGAGCAAGAGCTGAAGTAGGAGCGGCGGGGCGGCTCGCCGTAGAACGCCCGGACGATCGCTTTGGCTTTGACCGTGGTCTCGTGGATGGCGCGATAGCCGAAGTCGATGATCTTCTCCGGGTGGCCGAGGGCCCAGGAGGCGTCGCGGCCCTGTCCCTGGTGGCCGGTGTCGGTGGAGGCGGCCGCATAGCCGCGCGCCACCGAGGAGGCCAGGCCGCCGTAGTTGATGGCCCCGGCGAAGCCGCCGTTGCCCACGCCCTGGAATTTGCGATTCCAGCCTGAAGCCGGAAGCCAGACCTCGAACCGGATGTCGGAGTCCGCCGAAGGGCGAATGACGCCGGTCACGCGGCAGAAGCCCGGCAGGCCGGCGATCGGCTTGCCGCCGGGCGGCGTGAAGGCGCCCGCGGGCACGGCCTCGGCGACAGTGATGGAAGTCTGGCGGAGGCGCAGGTGAGCCAGATCCTCGCAAGTGGCGGCGGGCGCCGGCGGTGAGGCAACAAGGCCGGCGAGCAGCGCCGGCGTTACAAATGCGGGCCATCGTTTCACGGGTGGATCTCCTCGTAGTAGGATATCCCTCCGGGAGGCGATGGCGATGCAGACGAGCCGGCGCGCATTCGTCCGGGGCAGCGCGGCCTGGACGGCGGTTTCTTATGGGAGGATCCTGGGCGCCAACGACCGGATCCGCTTGGCGGGACTGGGCTGCGGGGGGAGAGTGCGGTATCTTTTGTCGGTGGCCGCTTCGCTCGGCGGGACCGAAATCGTGGCGGTCTGCGACGTCTA
>JBBIMZ010000256.1:3599-5803 GCA_037444135.1 Solibacteraceae bacterium | reverse complement strand
CGACGTTCACCACCAGCCCCGCCGGGCCTTATCTGCCGGCTACCGCGATCAAGGGTGCGCTGCGCACGGCGCTGGTCTTCAAGCTCGCCGACCAGAAGACATTTCAAGAAATCGAAGCGGCGCTGAGCGCCGACCGCCTGCCCCGCCAGCCGGGACTGATCGCCGAGGAGCGGACGGCCGGCGATTCGGCGCGCAGCCGCCTCCGGACGCTCGCGCTGAGCGACTCGGCGCCCGTCGATCCGGCCTGCCTGAAGGTTTACCTGGTGCGCGTGGCGGCGCTGGAAAGGGCGGCCAGCGGGAAACTGGAGCTGCGATGGAAACAAGCGCCCCGCGGAAGCGTCGCGGCGAGTCAGGTCGAGCAAAGCACCCCCCAATTTGCCGAGATGGCCTCGCCCGGGACGGTCTTTGAAGGGCGGGCCGCCGAACAGGCTTTCTTATTTCACCCGGACGTGGCCCGGGCGTTGGGCTGGAAGGAGCCGCTGCGCCCGCGGCAAATCTTCGAGACGGCAAACGAGTATGCCTCCGCAATGCTGGCGGCCCACCGGCAGTACGCGAACTGGGCCGGCCTCGGAGCGCTCGAGGAAACGCTCCAGCGTCTGGAGGCGCGCCTGGCCGAAGTCCGGGCGCGGCCGGACGCCTGTCTGCTGTCGCTCGGCTGGGGCGCCGGCTTCCTCAGCAAAGCCGTGGCCCTGGCGGCGCCCGGGGAGTAGTTCCGCCAAATGCTCCGCCGCCATCCCCTTTACAGCAAGGCTCTCCGCGCCGGGCTGCCCTTCCCGAAGACGCGGCGCGTCGTGTTTTTGGGGAACCGTCCGGCAGCCCTCGCCGGTTGGGCCTTGCTCGAAGCCGGCTGAACGCCCGGATTGTGGAACCGCCCGTGCTAAGATGCCCTTATGAGTCCGGAGCGGGCAGCTTCGGAGCCGTGCGACTGGATCGCGAATGTACAACGCCTATTTTGGATTCACGGAAAGCCCTTTTAACCTCAGTCCGGACCCGAACTTCTTCTATCGCAGCCCGCAGCACGAAGAAGCCCTGGCCAATCTCATCTACGGTGTGCAGAGCCGCAAGGGCTTCATCGTGCTCACTGGCGAAGTCGGCACCGGCAAGACCACGCTTCTCGAGTGCCTGCGCGACTATCTGAGCTACCAGCGGATTGAATTTGCCTTCCTGTTCAACTCGCGCATCACGCCAGCCGAGTTCTTCGAGATGATCGCCTACGATCTGGATTTGCGCTGCACCCGGACCTCCAAGACCGAGGTCCTGTTCGCGCTCAACCAATTGCTGTTGCAGCAGGCGCATGTCGGCTCGACGGCCGTGCTGATCATCGACGAGGCCCACAACCTGGAGTGGGACGTGCTCGAAGAGATTCGCCTGCTCGGCAATCTCGAGAGCCGTCAGGGCAAACTCATCCAGGTCGTGCTCGCCGGCCAACCCGAGCTCGACCGCAAGCTCGACGCCCCGAACCTTCGCCAGCTCAAACAACGGATCGTGCTTCGCTGCACGCTCAAGCCGTTCGACGAGCGGCAGACCATCGAGTACATCACCGCGCGGCTCGAAAAGGCGGGTATGCGCGAGCAGTTCGTATTCCCCCCTGACGTGCTCTCGGAAATCCACCGCCGTTCCCAGGGAATTCCCCGCCTGATCAATGCCATCTGCGACAACCTGTTGTTGACCGCATTCGCCAGCGAATCTAAGATCACCTCGCTTGAAATGCTCGATGAGGTCTGCGCCGACATGCGTCTGGAATGGCCCGGCATGCGGCGCCGCGGGCCGGCCGGCACGGTCGAGACCTTTCCGGCGGACCGTCTTTACAGCCGCGGCCTGCCGGGCTCCTGACCCCCGCCGGCCGGACCAAGCACGCCCAGTTCGCCGGCATCTCCCGCCTGCGCCGTATTCAGTCCTGCGACTATTTAAGGGAAATTCCCATACAAATAGGTCGTTTCCCCGAGCTAATCTGTAAGGGGTTTGCCTGAGGGCGCTCGCTCGCGGCGCGGCGCGCCCCGGCGAAAACCCTAGCGAAACGAAAGGAACGACAGACATGCGAAAAACTCTCGTGGTATCCGCGGTGATGGTTACCCTGTTGCTCGTGGCCGCCTCTTCCGCGGCGGCGGTCACCGGCTCCTCAGAGATCGGCGCCCCCGGACTGGGGCCGTGGCCGAGCCCGGACCCCTACGACCCGGTGGCTCTCGGCCCCTGGCCGAGCCCGG
>JBBIMZ010000256.1:0-3499 GCA_037444135.1 Solibacteraceae bacterium | reverse complement strand
TGGCCGAGCCCGGACCCCTACGACCCGGTGGCTCTCGGCCCCTGGCCGAGCCCGGACCCCTACGACCCGGTGGCTCTCGGCCCCTGGCCGAGCCCGGACCCCTACGACCCGGTGGCTCTCGGTCCGTGGCCGAGCCCGGATCCCTACGATCCGGTGGCGGCCGGTTGATTTCCCGCATGAGGGACACCGGCGGGCGCGGGGCGGTATCCTGACGTCGGTGGCTCATGCGGCAATACCTGTTTCTCGCCCTCGGAACCTGTGGAATGATCTTGCAGGTCATGGTGATCTACGCCATGACGCGGATTTCATTCCGGAGGTTCGGAGGGATTTTTTTTTACCTGCTGGTGCTGTTCCTGACGTCGCTGGCCGACATGGCGGCTTTTTTTGAGGTCGGGCGGTGGCCTGAGTGGTACCGGAGGTACTATTACGTCAACAACATCCTCCGTCATTTTGCGGGCTTCGTCGCAGTCATTTCATTAATCGGGGCGGCTACGGCGGAGCATCCGCGGCGGGAAGCGCTTCGCCTGAAGCTGATCGCCGGCACGCTGGCTGTGATCGCTTTCAGCTTCCTGGTTTCGCGGGATCCGCGGCTCGGCATTTATATGACGATGGTGGCCCGCAATCTGAGCTTCGCCACGGTCGTCTTGAATCTGATCCTATGGTTCTCGCTGATCAAAGTACGCGAGCGCGACCGGCGGTTGTTCCTGGTGAGCGGCGGGCTGGGGGTGAACATGGCTGGGGAGGCCATCGGCCAATCGATGTTCTACCTGTCCCGGACGCTGGTGTTTCCGGCGAACCTGCTCAACGTCGGCTCCCACCTGTTCTGCCTCTACTTGTGGTGGAAGGCGTTCCGGCTTGCTGAGGCTGCGCCGCCGGCACCCGCCTGAAGGGGCGGTGGACGCCTACTGCCGGAGGGCGACCAACTGCCAATCCTCGAGCAGGCCGTAGTCCTCCTGGTCGTAGTCGGCGCCGGGCGGAAGCTGCTCCGGGGCGCTGCGGAAGCTGGCCGGGCTCGTCAGGCCGCGGGTGATCTTGCCGTGGTGCGGGCCCAGCAGGTTCTTAAGCGAGCCGTAGACGACCACTTCGATGCGATTGTCACCTTTCTTGACGGCACGTGTGATCTCGACTTCGTAAGGCTGCCAACCGATCAAGCCGGCCGAAACGTCGTTGACACGGACCTCGGCGACTGTGCCTCGCCAGCGGCCGAGCCGCACCTTGTAGCGGCCCCCGGCCGGGAGCGGGCCGGGCCGGGCGTAGCTGACCGCGTCGGATTAAAAGGGAAGGTTCTGCCGCTTCCAGGAGCCCAGCGCCAGCGGCCCTGCGCGCACCAGCTTGAATCCCCGCGCCTGCGGCGTCACGCCGAAGTCCCCGAGCAGGTAGACCGGCTCAAGCTCGTGGTGCACCGAGATGGGCCGCGCAGTCAGGGTGAGACGGTTGCGGCCGTCCGACAGGTGCGGCCCCACGTCGTAGACGCCGATCCCCCGATCGAGCCACCACTGGCCCGGTCGGCTGGTCACCGGATGCCCGTTGACGGAAACATGCCACAGTGCAGGGCGCTCGACTGCCGCCCGAATGCTGCTTCGGTCCGTGCCGGCGTCGATCTCGAACTCGAAGACTGCCTCAAAGCCCGAGTCAGGCGCGAAGCGGTTCCGATCGAGAATGGCGGTCTTGTACTGGACTGCCGTCGACCACGGATTTCCCTCCAGGCCGAAGTGCCGGAAGACGCGCTCGGCGGCCCGGTAGAAGTACAGGTCGCGGAACGTCTCGGCCCCGAGCTTGAGATCCAGATAGTCGAGGCGGATCGCGTTCGGCGCCAGGCGCCGGATGGTCAGCGGTTCGGCGGACTCGACGGTGCGTTCGACGAGCGCCGCCTCGGGCACTCCGGGCGCGCTCTCCGAACCGGCGAACAGCAGCAGGCTGCCGGCCGGCGCCAAATCGATGGAGACTTCCAGCATGTCTCCGGCGGTGCGCGCCGGATAGGACCTGATGGCTCCGCTCACGGCGTCCAGGCGGCTGACGGCCCGGCGCCGGAGGCGCACCACCGCACTGGCGCGCTCCTCCAGGCTGGCGTTCGCAAAAAAGAACAGCTCGCCGTCGCGGAGGCGGCGCCGGTGGTGGAACAACTCCCCGCTCGCTTGCTGGAATTCCTCGGGAATCAGGCGCCCTCGTACGGCCGGTTCTTCGAGCCCGGCGCCTCGCTGCCAGGAGGAAGCAAAGCGGGCGGCCAGGCGCGCGATCTGATCGGAGGCGGCGCCGTCGATCCGCGGCGGTGGAGGCGCCAGCGCCAGCACGCGGCCGCCGGACTCCAGATACGCGGCCAGCAAATTGGCCGTCGAGCCGTCCAGGTTTTCGATTCCCGGCGGCAACACTACCAAGTCATAGCTGCGGCGCCCGACGATCAGGCGCCCTTTGTCAGCTCGGCCGTGGCGGCGCAAGATGTCCTCCGAGCCCAGATCGTACTCCCCCTGGAGCTTTTCCAGGCGCGTGATGAACTCCTGGAACTGGCGGCCGATCTCCATCATGCGGGCGTCCGGCTCGGCGCCGGCGTACATCCAGGCCGAGGTAGTCGGCTCCAGGATCAGGACGTGGTTCACCTGCTCGCCGCTCGCCAGCGCAAGCGACAAGCGCCGGAAATAGAGGGCCAGCAGGTGGTAGTGCCGCCACCACGGCGTGTGATAGCTGAACGACTGGGGATAATCGTACTTGCGCGCGCCGAGGATCGTCTGAAAGCTCAAGTGCTGGTTCATCAGGTTGACGCCGAGGGCGTATTCCCAATCCCCTAGCCGCTTCATATCCTCGAAGCGGAGCTCCCAGCCGGCGCCGCCGTAGGTCTCGCTGAGAGCGCGCCTCCGGCCGAGCTGGTTGGCGACGCTCGCCAGCTCTTTCACCGAACGGACGTTGCCGAACTGCGCGTCGACGGTCTCCCGAAACTGGTTGAAGAGCATGTCGATGCCCGGAACCCGGTGCCAGGCGTACATGGCCATGTTGTCGGGGCCTGGGCGGGGGTTGGGCCATTCGTGCTCCCAATAGTGTCCGGTCCAGAGCAAACGGTTCTGATCACTGTAGCGGGACCAGGGCTGGGACCAGCGTTCGATGAAGAGCTCGAGCAGCAGGGCGTAGTAGTTGTGCCGGATGCGACGCCAGTCGCCGGTCGGCTCAAAGAGGGCGGGCAAGTGGGGCTTGAGATCGTAGCCCCAGCGCCGCTCGAAGCGCTCGAATAGGTCCGGCGTCCAGCGGATCGAGCCTCTCGTCGGCGGGTTGATGTGCGGCTCGTCAGTGAAGATGCCCGGCACGGTCCGGCCGAACCGGTTGCCGACGGCCCGCTCGTAGCCGCGCATGGTCAATTCGATGAATTTTTCGGTGACTCCCGGACGGATCAGGTCGACATAAGAGAAGCCGGCGAACCAGGGGCTCTTGCCGTACCAGACTCGCTCGAAGCAGTACCGCCGACCGGATTGCTCCACCGCAGCCATGCAGTCGGCGCTCTCGCCGGCTCCGA
>JBBIMZ010000255.1:0-5812 GCA_037444135.1 Solibacteraceae bacterium | reverse complement strand
CAGCCCGCGGGCATCGCACCGTCGTTGTTCGATGCGGAGATCAGAAGCCGCAGCCGGCCTTGCGGTGCAACCAGCCGCTGACCGGGTCCGCAAGCTCAGCCTTGGACTGCAGGCGCTCACGAGTCAGCGCTCTCGTAGACTCGACGAGGGCTGCCTTGTCTACCGACAGCGATACCTACAACAGTTGAAGCTCCAAAGATTACAGATCCAATGACGCCGTCCCTCGTGTTCCACCAGTATCCCCCGATCCAACGATGTCGCGTATAGCGCAGGTATACTAGAGCAGCTACTTCCCCAAGCAGCACGGTCGCCGCGCCTACCTTCGTGTAGTTTTCCTTACCGAGGGGAACCGCGGCAACCCTGCGGATTTTTTGCTTGCTGACGTGCTCCTGGGCCCGCTTCGTCTCGATCGTGACGCCTTCATCATCGAACGAGATCCACCGGCCCTGGACCTTCTTACCCATGCCCTTCTTTGGCTGGATTACGACTCGTTGCCCTGGTTGAATCACACTTAGTTGCGACCAAACCCGGAATCGCTCCTCTTTCGCTGTTCGGGCTCGCTCCTGAGCATGGATCGCGTCACCCCACGCAAGGAGGCTGGCCAGCAAGATCAGTGTTTGCCTTGAAAGACGTGGCGACATGGTCAATCAGGTCCTCTTGTCCGAGTTGTCAATCTCCGTATCACACTTTTAGTGTCACGTCAAGCTGCTTGTCCGCGGTGGAGGCCGCGCCGCGCCCGCTTGACAACCGCCCTCCGGCCGCGGTACGAACAGACTAGGAGGCCGGAGGGGCGGCAGATGCTGACCGAGGAACTCATCCTGATTCGCAAACTCGAACCGATCTCGCGCGGGCGTACGGACCTGCGCAAACGCAAGCCGAAGCTCCTGGCGGTCATCAACGAAAACTGCACCGGATGCTCCGGCTCGCCGGTCTGTGTCGATTACTGTCCCGTCGAAGCCTGTATGTTCTGGGTTCCGGATGAGCAACACCCGCCCTTCGGCCGGATCGAAGTCGACAAGGCGCTGTGCATCGGCTGCGCCAAGTGCACGAGCAAAGGCCCCGATGGGACTTTCCTCGACGGCTGTCCCTGGAACGCCATCGAAATGGTCCCGGTCGAAGAGTGGGAAGCCGCGCACGGGCTGATCCTGCCGGACAAGCCGGACCGGCCGGTCAGCGAGTGGGAAGCCGTTCCGAGCGCGTACGTATAGCCCGGGCGGTGAGCGCGGCCTGCCGGCGCACCGCGGGAGGGACGGCGCCTCCGGCGGCTGCGTAACGCTCGACCGCGGGCAGGTCCTCCGCCGCGCCCACCAGATACAAAGCCCGCAGCGACTCCCATACCTGCTTCACATCCGGAATGACGGACACGAGCGGATCGCCGGCCCGCACGCGTTGCCCGTCCGCAGCCAGTTGCTCGTCCACCCATCCCGCAAACGGCGCTCGCAGTTCCGCGACCCGGCCGGAGGCGTCGGCCACTCCGGCCAAGAGCGCTCCGGCGCCCACCTCGCGCCCCGGCCGGACGAGCTGAGCCACGATTCCCCCGGCCGGCGCCGGCAAGCGGTAGGGCTCGAGGATGGCGACCAGCTCCGGCCTGCCGCCGGCGTCGGCAAAGCGAACCAGCGCCAGCGCCGCGTTGCGCCGGACCATCACGTCGGGATCGCCGAGCATCGTCCGCAACGCCCGGTGAAACTCCGGCGAGCGGTTGTCCTGCCCCATCACCCAGGCCGCCATCGCGCGAATCCTCGGGTCGGCGTGCCGTCCCAACTCGGCGATCCGACGGTACCAGCGTCCGACCTCCGGATCGCCGCGCACGATTCGATCCGCCGCCTGCGACAGCGCTTGCTGAATGTGCCGCGGCTTGCCCGCGTCGTAGAAATACCGCTCCAGTTCGGAATCCGCGAGCGGCCGCCCGAACCAGGTTTCGCGCCACACCCAGAACGGCAACGCGACACTCAGAAGGCCCAGGCCCGCCAGCAGGATCACTGCGCGCCGCGACCGCCTCCGTTGGTCGGTCCGGCCCGGCGGCCTCGCCTCGCGGCAGTTGCTCAATGCGCTCCAGGCAGCGTAGGCTGCCTGGCCTCCGAATCCGAGGCGCTTTCCGCCGGCGGCGCCCCGCCGACCGGCTGCCGAGCTGCGCGCCGCGCCCGAAGGCTTTCGCGGATCTCGCGCACGAGGCCGCGGCGAATCTCCTGCACAGGAATCAGCGCAAAGCACGACGTCATCAACAGGGCGACCGCCAGCAAGAACAACGCGTCGATCCCCTGCCGCGTGATCTGGCCGGTGGCGATCAGCCAGGCGGAAACGGCCAGTCCGCAACCGCAGACCAAAAGGCAGAAGGCGCTGATCATGATCCGTTGTCCCATGGTTTCCGCCTCCCAGAACAACATCGTCTATCCTTGAATCCTCCCCTGTTGAGCCGCCCGGCGGCCCTTGGCCGTCAGAGTGTAAAAATCGCTTCCGCGGCTCTCCAGATACCCCTCCGCCGTCAGCCGGTCCACGAGGTCGAGTACGGCCGCCCGGCGCTCCGGAGCGTCGCCGGCCGCCAGCTCGAAAAACGCATGCAGATCCCAGCCCTCGGTCTCCGAGCCGCGAAACAGCCGGAGGATCTCAAGCGCCATCTCCTCGGCGCCGTCCGCCATCAGTCGTCCTCGCCGCCGTCGCGGTAACGGAACGAGAAGTAATAGACGCCGCAAAACAGCGCGACGGCGGGCGCCAGCAACACCAGAATCGCCAGATCCAGGGCCCCGGCGGCCTCGGGCGGCTGCGCCGCAGCCGCATTCCGGCACATCGGACACTGCGCCAGCGCCGCGCCGGCCGCCAGTCCGAGCCCGAGCAGCATCTTCACGGCTTCACCCCCAGCTCGAGCACCCGGAAACCGTCCGGGAAGAAGGCGAATAGCAGGGAAATAACGATCACCACGGCCGGAACGAGCGACAGGATCAGATTCATCCGCTCGAACTTCAGGTGCATGAAGTAGGCGACGATCAGACCCGCCTTGACCACCGACAGAGCCATCAGGATCGCCAACATCACTCCCGTGGAAAAGAAGTGCTCGTAGGCCAGAAACACTTCGACGGCGGTCAAGCCCAGCAGATACACCCAGACCATCACGTACAAGGCGGCGCCGCCGGCGCCGGCTTCGTGCTCCGCAACAGCGTTCATCGCGTGCTCCTTCCCATGCCTTTCACAGGGCGACCGAAAGCAGATAGACCAGGGGGAAGATGAACATCCACACCAGATCGACGAAGTGCCAGTAGAGGCCGCTGACCTCGACGTCCTCGTGCGTGAAGCGCCCGCGGGCGAAGCCGGCCGCCACTACCCCCAGGTAGACGACGCCGCTGGCGACGTGCAGCATGTGCAACCCGGTCAGCGTGAAGAAGGTCGCCCCGAACAGCGGCACTCCCCAGGGATTGGCCCAGAGCCGCACGCCTTCGTGAATGAGCTCGCGCCATTCGTTGGCATGCAAGAGGATGAAGGCCAGCCCGCCGAGCATCGTCAGCAGGACGTAGCGGACGGCCTGGCGCCTCTCGCCGCGCTGGGACGCCCGGACGCCGAGCACCATCGTGAGGCTCGAGGAGAGCAGCACCAGCGTCATCAGCGTCGCCACGACGATCGAGGGCCAGAAGTGAAACGGCGCCGGCCACTGGGGCGCCGCCAGCCGCACATAGCTGTAGCCGACCAGCAGCGCCGAAAATGTCAGAGAATCGGACGCGATGAACAGCCACATGCCGAGCTTCTTGTTCCCCACCGCGTACGGGGAAACGCCGCCGTCCCAGACGGTGGCTTGCACGGCCTGAAGGGTTCCTTCCGCCATCGGTTCACCTCCCGAGAGAAAGCAACACGAGCAAGTAAATCCACAGCCCGTCCATGAAATGCCAGTACAGAGCCGTCGCGTCGGTCCAGCGCCACAGGCGCGCCGGGCCCCACGCCGCCGGCTCGACGCCTCCGGCGGCCGCAACCCTCAACCAGGCCAGGGCCAGCAGGCCGCCGAACAGATGCAGCCCGTGCAGAGCGGTCAGCAAGTAGAAAAACGAGGCGTGCGGGTTCGTGCTCAGATAGACTCCCGCGGCCGCCAGCTGGCGCCAGGCCGCGACTTGTCCCGCCAGAAACGCGGCGCCGGCGGCGAGCGTCCGCGACAGCCAACGCCGGAAGCCCCGTACGTCCGCCGTCCGGATGCGCCGCCGCGCCCGCTCGAGCGTCAGGCTGCTGGCGAGCAGAACCGCCGTGTTGACGTAGAGCAGCGGCGGCAGAGCGTTCTGCCGCCAGACTCCTTCGAGGCCGCGGCGCACGATATAGGCGCTCGTCAAGCCGACGAACAACATCGAGATGCTGGCCAAGGCCAGCGCCGTTCCGAGCCGTGCGGTCTCCCCCGCCGCCCGGCCGCGTCCCCGGTCCCCGCCGTTCGAGTCTCCCCCGGCAGGGGGCTCCGCCCGGGGCGGACCTCCCGCTTCGAGCTGCGGCGGGGCGGTCGTAACGGCCATCGTCACTTGGCCTCCTGCTGCACCGGCTCGGTTTGCAGCGTGAAGTCCCGTGCCGCTCCCGGAACCCCGTACTCGTAAGGGCCGCGGTAGACGACCGGTTCCATCTTTCCGAAGTTGTCATGAGGCGGCGGCGACGGGATCGTCCACTCGAGCGAGGTGGCCTGCCAGGGATTCATCGGCGCCTTCTCGCCCCGCTTCATGCTCCAGAAGAAGTTGAACAGGAAGATTAGTTGCGCCGCCACCGTCACGAACGCCGCGACGGTGATGAAGACGTGCACCGGCTGAAGCGGCCGGAGGAAGTCGAACTCGGTCACCTGCGCGTAGCGCCGGAGCCCGCCTTGAATGCCCAGGAAGTGCATCGGCATGAAGATGGCGTAGACGCCCGCCAGCGTGATCCAGAAATGGATCTTGCCCAGCCGCTCGCTCATCATCCTCCCGAACATTTTGGGGAACCAGTAATGCGTGCCGGCGAAGATGCCAAAGATCGCCGCCACGCCCATGATGATGTGGAAGTGAGCGACCACAAAGTAAGTGTCGTGCAGGAGCACGTCGACGGCCGGCTGGGCCAGCAGCATCCCGGTGACGCCGCCGGAGACGAACAGCGAGACAAAGCCGAGTGCAAAGAGCATGGGCGTCGTGAAGCGGATGCGCCCGCCCCAGAGCGTCGCCAGCCAGTTGAAGGTCTTGATCGCCGACGGCACGCCCACCGCCATCGTGGTGATCGAAAACGCCATCGCCGAGTAGGGGCTCATCCCGCTCATGAACATGTGGTGACCCCACACGAGGTAGCTGATGAAGCCGATGGCGAAGATCGCCATCACCATCGCCCGGTAGGCGAAGACCGGCTTGCGCGCGAACGTCGAGAGGATGTGCGAAGTCACCCCCATTCCCGGCAGGATCGCGATGTAGACTTCCGGGTGGCCGAAAAACCAGAACAGATGCTGCCACAGCAGCGGCGAGCCGCCCTCGTGGGCGATCAACTGGTCGCTGACGCCCAAGCCGCCGGGGACGAAAAAGCTGGTGCCGCCGATGCGGTCCAGCAACAGCAGAATGCCCCCGGCCAGAAGCACCGGGAAGGCCAGCAGAGCCAGGATGGCGGTCGTGAACCAGGCCCAGACCGGCAGCGGCATCCGCATCAGCGACATACCGCGGGCGCGCAGATTCAGCGTCGTCGTCAGGAAGTTGAGCGACGTCAGCAGCGAACCGACGCAGAAGATCGCGATCGAAATGATCCAGAGCGTCTGGCCGGTTCCCAGCCCCGGTCCGGCGACGCTGCCGAGCGCGCTGAGCGGCGCGTAGGCCGGCCAGCCGGAGATCGGCGCCCCGCCGGCGGC
>JBBIMZ010000254.1:1314-5828 GCA_037444135.1 Solibacteraceae bacterium | reverse complement strand
AATCGGCATCATCGACACCGGCATCGACGCCGGGCACCCGGCCTTCCAGGATGCTTCGCTGCCGATGCCGGACGGCTTTCCGCGAGTGAACCAGCGCTCGGACCTGGAATTCACCTCCAACAAAGTAATCGTGGCTCGCAGTTATCTGCGCTTGCTCGGGTCGGTGCAGGACATCTCCGCCCGGGACACCTACTTCCATGGCACGGCCGTGGCGATGGCTGCTGCGGGCATGCCGGTGGCGGTGGCCGGAGGCGTCGTCAGCGGGGTGGCGCCGAAAGCCTACCTCGGCTCCTACAATGTGTTTGACCGCACGAGCGGCCAGACGCGCGATGACGTGGTGCTGAAAGCCCTCGACGACGCCATCGCGGACGGCATGGACGTGATCAACCTCAGTCTCGGATCGGTTTTCGCTCCGCGCCCGCAGGACGAGCTGTTCACCGCCGCCGTCGAGCGCGCCACGGCCCTGGGGACCGTGGTGGTGGCGGCGGCGGGCAACGACGGGCCGGAACCATTCACGGTCAGCGATCTGGCGGTGGCGCCGGCGGCGATCGCCGTGGGCGCGACCTGGAATGACCGGATCTTTTCCGGGACCGTCCGCCTGTCGACAGGCGAGCTGTTCCGGGCCGTGCCGGGAAGCGGCCCTCGTCCGGCGCAGCCGCTGAGCGCGCCGCTTGTGGATCTGGAGAGTCTGGACCCTACCGGACTGGCGTGCCGTCCGATGCCGGCCGGCAGCCTGACCGGGCGGATTCCTTTGATTCTCAGGGGGACGTGCCTGTTCGAGAACAAATTGGACAATGTCGCCGCCGGAGGAGCGGTCGGAGCGCTGGTCTATACCGACCAGGCGCGGCCCGACCCGATCACCATGGCGGTGGGCGCCTCGACGTTGCCGGCGGCGATGGTCGGCTACGAGGACGGACGGCGGATCAAGCAGTTGCTGGCGAGCAGTCCGGGCCTGACGGCGACGATCGATTTCCAACCGAGCGCGTTCGCCGTCGATCCCCGCCGGGTCGCCGATTTTTCAAGCGCCGGCCCGGCCACCGACTTCGCCATCAAACCGGATTTGGCCGCCACGGGAACCGCCGTGCGGACGGCGGCGCCCGGCGGCGGCTTCCAGGTCGTCCAGGGAACCAGTTTCTCATCGCCCCTGGTCGCGGGCGCGGCCGCGGTGCTGAAGGCGGCCCGGCCCGGATATCCCGGCAGCCACTATCGTTCCCTGCTCATCAACACGGCCGAGCCGTTGATGCTGCCTTCGGGCCGCCCCGCTCCCGTGCGCCAAGTGGGCGGAGGAGTGCTGAACCTGGAGGCGGCGCTCAATTCGACTCTGACCGTCTATCCGACTTCGGTCAGCTTTGGGACGACGACGGGCGAAGCGTCGCGGCAGTTGACGATTTTCAACCTGAGCACGAGCGAGCGGACGCTGTCGCTGGCGCTCCAGCCGTTTCAGGGCGGTCCGCTGCCGGAGCTCTCTGCGAATGCAGTGACGCTCGGGCCGCTGGAGTCGCACACGGTCACGCTTCGCATGAACCTGCAAGGCGCGGCGCCCGGCGAATATCAGGGGTACTTGTACATCCGCGGCGCCGCAGCCGGCACGGACATCCACGTGCCGTACTGGCACGCCGTGCCTTCGACGGTTCCCGCTTTTCTGAAGATCCTCCGCCAGACCGACCGTGGAACGCCGGGCAGTCTGTTGCGCGGGGCCATTTCCGTCCGTATCACCGACGGCGCCGGCGTACCTTTGAGGGACCCCCCGCCCAGCGTCACCGCGGTTTCGGGCGGCGGCAGCGTCGTTTCGGTGACGTCGGCTGACGAGGAAGTGCCCGGGCTTTTCGAGGTCACCGTCCGGCTCGGCCCGCAAGCGGGCAGCAACGTGTTCCGGATCGACGCGGGCCCGCTGTCGCGGGAGGTGACGATTGAAGGGCGGTAACCGGTTCGCCGCACTGCTCCTGGCGGCTGGGGCCGCTGCGGGGGCGCCCCTGGCCTTCGAACCCAATCGGGGACAGTTTTCTGCGGAGGTCCGTTTCGCCGCGCGGCAGGGAAGCCACACGGTGTTCTTGACGTCGGCGGAACTGATTTTCCGCGGGCGCGAGGGGACGGTCAGGTTGCGGTTCGCCGGGTCAGAGGGGCTGCTCAGGTTGGAGCCGGAGGGGCCCCCGGCCGGGCGCGTGCACTATTTGCGGGGACGCGATCGGCGGCGGTGGGTCAGAAACGTGCCGCTGTTTTCGCGTCTGAAGTGCCGCGGCCTCTATCCGGGGATCGATGCGGTCTTCTACGGGGCGGAGGACCGGCTCGAATATGACTTGATTGTTCAGCCGGGCGCGGACACGTCCCAAGTCCGGCTCGAACTCGACGGGCCGGCCGGGACGCGCATGGATCCCAGCGGCGCACTGGTGGCCGAGACGGGCGCGGGAGCGGTGACGCATCAGGCGCCCGTGGTCTACCAGGAATCCGGCGGTCTTCGGAAGCGCGTCGAGGCGCGCTACGTCTGGCGCCGGCCGGGCGTGGCGGGGCTCGAACTCGGCGCCTACGACCGGGAACGCGAGCTGGTGATCGACCCCGTCGTTACGTTCTCGACCTTTCTCGGCGGCGCCGGTTTGGACGATGCGCGGGCGATCGGCGTGGATGCGCAAGGGAACGTGTATGTGGCCGGGACGACGCACTCGGAGGACTTTCCGGCCTCCGGCGGTCTCCCGCCCGGCTCGCCGGCGCAGTTTCCGGGTGATGTTTTTGTAACGAAACTGGCGCCGGACGGAGCCAGCCTCATCTACGCCACCGTGGTTGGCGGCGTCCGCAGCGACGTCGCCACGGCGCTGGCAGTGGACGCTGCGGGCAACGTGTTCGTCGGCGGCTATACCGACTCGTTCGACTTTCCGACGACGCCGGGCGCTTTCCGGACCAGCGCTGCCGGCAACGGAGTCGAACCGGACGGCTTCTTGCTCAAGCTGAATCCGCAAGGCTCCGCCCTCGTATACTCGACCTATCTGGGAGGGAACGCCAGCGACCGCGTGGCCGCCATCGCCATCGACCGGGATGGGAACCTGTACGCAGCCGGCGCCACCCAATCGGGGACGTTTCCGGCGATCCGCGGTTCGTTTCGGAGCACGCCGTGCCCCGGTTTCGGGCTGGACGGGTTCGTTACGAAGCTGAACGCCGGCGGGAGCGCGCTCGTCTACGCGACGTTCTTGTGCGGCTCGGCCCATGACGAGGCGCTTGCCCTGGCCGTCGATGGGGCGGGCAACGCCGTCGTGGCCGGCTATACCTTCTCTTCCGATTTTCCGGTGACAGCCCGGGCGCTGATTCCGCAGATTCGAGGCGGACCGGACGGGTTCCTGGCTAAGTTGAGTGCGGACGGCGCGGCTTTGCTCTACGCGACGTTTCTCGGCGGGGCGGCGGCGGACGTGGCTTCGGCGGCGGCCGTCGACGCCGCCGGAAGAATGTACGTGGCCGGCTACACGCGTTCGACCGATCTGCCGGTGACGGCCGGCGCGATCCAGACGCGCCAGGCCGACAACGGGCTGTTCGAGGATGCATTTGTGTTTGAATTCGGCACCAGCGGAGTCGAATTCCTTTACGGCGGCTATCTGGGCGGGTCGGGGAACGACCGGGTCAACGCCCTCGCGGTCGAGGCCGAGGGCGTCGTCCACCTGACCGGACTGACGAGCTCGCCGGATTTCCCCGTGGGGGGGTCGCTGTGCCAGACCGGCTTCGGCGGCCGGCGCGACGCCTTCCTGGCGCGCCTGGATCTGGCGCGCCGGACTCTTTCGGCGTCGCTGTTTCTCGGCGGCCGCACGGATGATGAAGGGAAGGCGGTGGCCGCCGGGGCGGGGGGAATTGCATGGGTAGCCGGCGTGACCGGCTCGGCGAATTTCCCCACGACTCAGGGGGCGTTCCGAACCGCTTACCGGTCGGGCTACCGAGGCGGCGGCGATGCCTTCGTTGCGCGAATCGAGACGCAACGATCCGAGCAGCCGCCGTGCGTGGCTCTTGGCGGAGTCGTCAGCGCCGCCAGCTTTCTGCCGGGCCCCGTAGCGCCGGGCGAGATTGTGAGCATATTCGGCGCCGGACTGGGGCCTGAAACACCGGCCTCATTCCGGCTGGACGGAAGCCTGACGGTGGCGGCCGAACTCGAGGGCACGCTCGTGCTCTTCGACGGGACGCCCGCGCCGGTGCTGGCCACTTCGGCGGGCCAGGTCAACACGATTGTGCCGTATGGCGTGGGGGCGCGCCGCGAAGCTCGTGTGCAGGTGGATTATCAAGGCCGGCGCACCGCCGAGGTGGTGATTCCCGTAGCGCAATCGGCCCCGGCGATCTTCACGCTCAGTCAAACCGGGAGCGGTCAAGGCGCCGTCCTCAACGAAGATTCGACGGTGAACGGCGCTGCCAATCCGGCGGCGCGCGGCTCGATCATCCAGATCTTCGCCACGGGAGGAGGGCAGACAAATCCCGGCGGCATCGACGGCCGCGTCACGCTACCGGCGTTCGGCCCGCTTCCGGCCCAAATGCTGCCGGTAGCGGTG
>JBBIMZ010000254.1:0-1301 GCA_037444135.1 Solibacteraceae bacterium | reverse complement strand
CGATCGGGGGATTTCCCGCCGAGGTTCTTTATGCGGGAGCGGCGCCGGAGTTCGTGGCCGGCGCGCTCCAGGTCAATGCGCGGGTACCGCGGGAAGCGGCGCCGGGCAGCGCCGTGCCCATTGTCCTGACGGTAGGCGAAAACTCCAGTCCCTTCTCTGTGACCGTCGCCATCCGCTGAAGCCGGGCGGCGTCAGATCCGCCCGGTGATCCAATACCAAGCCAGAGCGACCCACTCATGGAGCACGGCCTCGTTGTCGGTCATCGCTTCGGCGCCGGGCAAGTACTGCCGCCAGTGGGTGAAGGGGCGCCGGCTGCGGAGCGAGCAGGGAGCGGGCGCCACCTCGATGCCTTGCTTCCGGAGGCACGCTCGGGCGCGGGGCATGTGATAGCCGTCGGTGACGAGCGCCACGCTGCGGATCCCCCGTCGCCGCAGCAGCTCGGCGGTGTAGACGGCGTTTTCGAGCGTCGAGGTCGAGCGGCGCTCCAGATGAATCCGCTCGGGGGGGACTCCGGCGCCTACGAGCACCTGGCGCACCAAGTCGGCGATGATCGCGCCGCCGGCGCCCGACGGTCCGCCGCTGACAAACACCGGCAGCGGTCTGGAGCGGGCGTAGAGCCACGCCGCATGCATGCTCCGGCGATAGGTGGATTCGCCCGCCCGCGGCTGCGGCTGTGCGGCGTCGGCCGGCTCGACGCCGCCCCCGAACACGACGATCGCTTCCACGCTGTCGTCAGGCCTGCCGGCAGGTTCCAGACCGCTCTCGAGGGTGTAGGCCAGCAGCCTGGCCGCCGGGGGCGACGACCATACGGCGAGCACGGCGAAAGCCGCCCACAACAGCGCCCGCTCTGCCCGCTGCAACGAGATCTGGCGGCGCGCCAAGAGCGCCGCCCCCAAGGTTACGATCACCAGGGGCAACACCGGCTGAACGTAGCTCATCCGTCCGCAGTATACGCGGATCCGTGAGGGCGGCCGCCGTGATATGGTGAGGAATGGTCGCAAGAGAGCGTATGCGGGTGCGAAAGTTCGTTTTGGGGCTCTGCTTGAGCTTGTGGGCCTGGGCGCTCGCCGCCGCCGAGTTGAACGGCCGGTGGCGCCTCGCCTTTGACACCGAGGCGGGCGTGCGTGAGGCGGAGATGACGCTCGAGGTCAAGGACCGGCAGGTGACGGGTAAGGTTTCGATGCCCGAGGCGCCCGAGAAATCCACCGAAGTGACCGGCACGTTCGCCGACGGCGAGTTGACGCTGGAGTTCCCTTACTATTCCGAGGAAGCCGGCTATCGTTCCACCGTGAAGATGCAAG
>JBBIMZ010000253.1:0-5829 GCA_037444135.1 Solibacteraceae bacterium | reverse complement strand
TCGGCAAATGAAGGGCGTATGAGTTTGCGGTTTGGGGCCTCCACGGGCATCTCCTCTCGAAGATTCCGGATGGCGGTTGCTTCTTGCTCTGCGCGCCGCCTCCCGGACTGGTTGAGAATCAGATCTGCTCTATTTCTAACACATCACCGCCGCGCCTGCAACCGGCGCGGGTGGGGGACGCCCGCCGGGGAATGGGAAACCGGCGGTCACAGGGGCTCTAATTGCTGCAATATCAGCGAGTTGCACGAGGCAGGGAGAGTCTCTGCGCCGTCGGCCTCCAGCCGGCGGCGGCGCCTCCGCTGCTAGGATGAGTGTGCGATGAAGAAACCCGAACTGGCCGGGCGCCTGGCGCGCGCGGGCCGCATCAGCAAAGCCAGGGCAGCCGATCAGCTCGACAGCGTTGTCCACCGGATCGTTAGGAGCCTCCGACAAGGAGAAGCGGCGGTATTCCCCGGTTTGGGGACGTTTCAGCCGGGCGCCAGACCGCGCTTTGAGCCGGAGCTGACGGCGCCGAAGCCGCCGCGGAAGGGGAAGGCTTGAGATGGTGGACGGGAATCCATCCCACGCGCGACTGGTGGCGCAAGTGGTCCGCCAGTGCCTCGAAAAAGGCCTTTCGATCGAGATCGAGGGATTGGGCGTGTTGCGGCCCGACGGCCGAGGCGGCATCGAGTTCCTTCCCGAGCTCCGCCAGAAGGCCTTCATCGCGTATGTGGAGGAAGATCTGGCCGCCGCGGAGCGCCTTTACGAGGGGCTGGCGGCGCTCGGTTTTGATCCGTGGCTGGACAAGAGGAAGCTGCTGCCAGGCCAGAACTGGCCGCGATCGATCGAGCGCGTCATCGAGATCTCGGATTTCTTCTTGGCCTGCTTTTCCCGGCGGGCGGTCAGCAAGCGAGGGCACTTCCAGTCGGAGCTGCGCTACGCGCTCGATTGCGCGGCGCGCATGCCGCTCGGGGAGATCTATTTCATTCCGATCCGTCTGGATGAATGCCGGCTTCCGACGCAGATCGTGCGCCAGTTCCAGTATGTGGACCTCTTCCCGGACTGGGAGCGCGGACTGGCGCGGATCGTTTCGGTGATGCGGAAGGCCCTTCGGCAGAGGAATCAGCGGGCGGCCTGAGCCGCCGGGCGTTCGAGCCGGGCGAGTTTCTTTCGCGCGGTCTTGGCCTTGTCGCCGTCGGGTTCGAGCTCGAGAAATTTCTTATAGGCTTCGGCCGCCCCATCCAGCAACGCTTGTTTCTCGGTCTCGCGAATTTCGCCTTCCGCCAGCTTTTCGCGGGCCTCGGCCAGGCGGAAGTAGGCTTCGGCGAAGCCCGGATTCCATTTGACCGCTTCCTCGAAGCGGCCCGCGGCGGCCTTATAGCTGCCTTTCTTCCAGTAAAAAAGCCCGACCCGAAATTCTTTGGCCGCCTGGAGCGGATTGAACGAGTATTCGGCTTCCCTCGGGAGACTCTTGTCCTCCTCCGGAGGCTCCTGGTAAGCAGGTTTCTGCGCAGCCACGGGCGCCGTCAGGATCACCGCGAGCGCGGCGCCCATCACCCCGCGAGGCAGCCGCATCGACGCCACGAACTCAGTATAGCGCTCAATAGCCCGAAAGGGTCTCCAGGTCCAGGTTCCCGCCGGAGATGACGATCGCAGCCTTCCGGATCCCGGCGGGGAGCCGGCGGTAGAGGACGGCGGCCGCCGCGACGGCGCCGCTCGGCTCGACGACGATCTTGAGGCGGCTCAGGAGGAACTTGACGGTCTCCTTGATTTCGCTTTCGGTGACCAGGAGGATCCGCTCGACGTAGCGCTGGAGGATCGGGAAGGTCAGTTCGCCCGGCTGGGTGGCGCGGAGGCCGTCAGCCACGGTGGCGGGAATTGGAATCTCGACGCGCCGTCCGGCCTGGAGCGACAGATAGGTGTCGTTGGCGCGCTCCGGCTCGGCGCCGAAGATTCGTATGGCGGGCCGGAGGGCCTTGGCGGCGATCGAGCATCCGGCGAGGAGGCCGCCGCCGCCCACGGGGACGACGAGCGCTTCCAGATCCGGCGCCTCTTCGAACAACTCCAGGGCGGCCGTCCCCTGCCCCGCGATAGTCCAGGGATGGTCGTAGGGGGGCACCAAAATGGCGCCGGTTTCGGCGGCGATGCGGCGGCCGATGGCTTCGCGGCTGGCGCGGAAGCGGTCGTAGGTGATGATGGTTGCGCCGTGGGCGCGCGTGGCCGCCACCTTTGAGCGCGGGGCGTCCTCGGGCATCACGAGCGTGGCCGGCGCGCCCAGCGATTCGGCGGCGATGGCGACGGCCTGGGCGTGGTTGCCTGAAGAGTAGGCGACGACGCCGCGGCGGAGCTCCTCGCGGCTGAGCGAGTAAATGAAGTTGGCGGCTCCGCGAATCTTGAAGGAGCCGCCGCGCTGGAAGTTCTCACACTTGAAGCAGGCCTGGAGGCCCGCTGCGGCGTCGAAGGTCCGCGAAGTCAGCACCGGAGTGCGGTGCGCGATCGGGCGGATGCGCTCTGCGGCGGCGCGGATGGCGTCCAGCTCCGGGGCGGCGGTCATAGTCAATACCCGAGCCGCTTGTCGACCAGGTTTCGCAGCGGCTCGCCTTTGCGGAAGCGCGCGAAATTATCGAGGAAGACTTCCATGGCCGCCTCTTCCCAACCGGGCGTGTGATCGGCGCAATGAGGCGACAGCAACACATTGTCCAGCTCGTAGAAAGCGTGGCCCGGCGGGAGGGGTTCGCGGTCGAAGACGTCGAGCGCGGCGCCGCGGATCCAGCGCTCCCGGAGAGCGCGAATCAGCGCGCTTTCGGCCACCACCGGCCCGCGGCCGATGTTGATGAGCACGGCCGCCGGCTTCATGGCGCGCAGTTCCGGCTCGCCGAGCAGCCCCCGGGTTTCCGGCGTCAGAGGCGTGGCGACCACGACGAAGTCGGCTCGGGCCATCAGCTCGGCGAGGCGCCCGGCGGGCAGGATCTCCGGGGCCGGACCGCCCCCGGAAGTCTGCTCGGGACGCCGGCGCACGGCGATGACGCGCATGCCGAAATCGCGGGCGCGCTCCGCCACCGCACGGCCGATGCTGCCGTAGCCGACGATCCCCATCACTTTGCCGTGCAGCTCCTCGACGTCGAAACTCTCCCAGACGCCGGCGGCCTGCTGGCGGAGCATCCGGCGAAAGTCCTTGGCGAAGAACAGAGCGGCGCCGAGGGCGAACTCGGCGAGCGAGCGGCTGAAGACGCCGCGCGAGTTGGTAAGCTGGATGGCGCTCTCGACGAGCTCAGGGCAGAGGTACTCATTGACGCCCGCCGAGAGCGAATGGACCCAGCGCAAGCGGGGCGCCGCGCGAACCACGGCTTGAACCGCCGCCCGGCGCGCCTCCCGGCCAAGGACGACTTCAGCGTCCCGGGCGGCGGCTTGGAGAACTTCGATCCGCTCGCTGACAGTGACCGAGGCATCGCCGGGGAGGCGCTCGAGCAGCCGCAAGACGGCGGCGGCCGGATCCGAGATCACCACGAGAGAAAGGCGGCCCATGCTCTCAGAGCCCCATTACCTGGAAGCCGGCATCGACAAAGATAATATTGCCGGTGACCCCTCGGCCGAGATCGCTGGCCAGAAAAACGGCCGTGTCGGCGACTTCAGCCGGGTCGGTATTGCGGCGCAGAGGAGCCCGCTGGGCCACGCCGTCCAATACCTTCATGAAGTCCTTGACGCCCCGCGCCGAGGCGGTCTTGACCGGGCCGGCGGAGATGGCGTTGACGCGGATGTTGCCCGGGCCGAGGTCGCTGGCCAGGTAACGGACGGCGGCTTCGAGCGCGGCTTTCGCTACACCCATGACGTTGTAGTTCGGCACCACGCGCGTCGCGCCCAGATAGGTGAGCGTCAAGATCGAGCCGCCGTGGCTCATCAAGGGGGAGACCGTGCGCGCCACGGCCACCAGGGAATAGGCGCTGACTTCCTGGGCGAGCAGATAGCCGGAACGGGACGTCTCCAAGAACGGCCGGCTGAGGTCTTCGCGGTTGGCGAAGGCGATGCTGTGGACCACGGTATCGAGCCGCGCAAAGGAGGCCCGAAGCGAGGCGGCCAAGCGCTCGAGTTCCTCCTCCTGGGTGACATCGCACGGCAGCACCTGCTCGGCGCCGAGCTCGGCGCCGAGCTCTTCCACCGTGGCCCGCTGCCGTTCCCCCTGGTAGGTAAGCACGACTCGCGCGCCTTCCCTGCGGAAGGCTTGCGCGATGGCGTAGGCCAGACTCCACTTGTTGGCGACCCCGAGCACCAGAGCCGTCTTTCCTGCAAGCAAATCGGCCATGAAGCGGCCATTGTAGCGCAGTCGTTTTCGGGGTCCCGGTTCAGGGACGGGGCGGCGCCCGTTGCCCTGAGTCGCCTCCCACACTAAGATGAAACCGGTGGCCTGGTCGAACGAACATCAGTGGCCGGAGTGGCTGGAGGCGCATCCGCACCGGCGCTTCAACCCGCTGGCGCGCGAGTGGGTGCTCGTGTCTCCTCACCGCACGCAGCGTCCCTGGCAGGGCCAGCTCGAGGCGGCGCCCCAAACCCGGCTGCCGCCCTACGACCCGGATTGCTACCTCTGTCCGGGCAACCGGCGCGCCCGCGGCCACCGCAACCCCCATTACGCCGGCACGTTTGTGTTCGACAATGACTTCGCCACGATGGTCCCGCAGACCGCCGCGGGCGAGTTCGACTGCGCCGGCCTGCTCGTCGCCGCCACCGAACCCGGCCTCTGCCGCGTGCTCTGTTTCAGCCCCCGGCACGATCTGACGCTGGCGCGCATGCCACTGGAGGCCGTCTGCGAAGTCGTCGACGCTTGGGTCGGCCAGTTCGTCGAACTGGGCAGTCTGCCGCTTGTCCGGCACGTACAGATCTTTGAAAACCGCGGCGAGATGATGGGGTGCAGCAATCCCCACCCGCACTGCCAGATCTGGGCCAACGCCACGGTCCCCGACCGCGTGGCGGCCGAGACGGCCGCGCAGCAGGACCATCTGGCGCGGCGCGGTGCGACCTTGCTCGCCGAATACCTCGACCTGGAGCGGGAGGCCGGTCGGAGACTGGTTCTCGAGACCGAGCACTTCGCCGTCCTGGTTCCGTTCTGGGCCGTATGGCCCTTCGAGACCATGATTTTGCCCAAACGTCACGTCACCGGCCTGGACGAACTCACCGGCGCCGAGCGCCGGTCGCTGGCCGAGGCGCTCCAGCGCATCACGATCCGCTATGACAATCTCTTCGAAGTCTCCTTCCCGTACTCTATGGGATTTCATCAGCGGCCGACCGATGGCGCGCCTCATCCGGAGTGGGACCTGCACGTCCATTTTTACCCGCCGCTGCTGCGCTCGGCTACGGTGCGCAAGTTCCTCGTCGGCTATGAGATGCTCGCTCTCCCGCAGCGCGACATCACTCCAGAGGCCGCGGCGGAGCGCCTGAGGCGACTGAGCGAACGCCATTACGCCGCTTGAGGGCTCGCTTCAGGCTTCGGGCAAGTCGGGCCGGACGAAGCGCTGCTTGGGAGGCGCCGCCAGCGCTTGCTGTTGCAGCTCCTCGAGCAGCAGGTCGTAGAGGGCGGCGAAGCGCCGTGGGCCTTCCTCCATCGTGACGAGGGCGGCTTCGGCCAGCCGAACCCTCTCGCGAACGTAAGGCCGCGCCAAGCGCAGAAATCGATGGAACCAGTCTTCGGCGACGGCGTCGTCAAATTTCAGCCGCGCATAGTACCGCAGCAGCCGCCAAGTCAGGCGGCAGACGGCGGCCCCGCCCGCCAGGAGCTCATCCATACCCGGCCGGTAGCCGTAAACCAACGCCTGGCGAGCCGCTTCATCCCGGCCGAGGATGGCTTCCAGTTTCAAAGCC
>JBBIMZ010000252.1:0-5860 GCA_037444135.1 Solibacteraceae bacterium | reverse complement strand
GAGCCTCCACTTCCTCCCAGATCCGCCGGGCCAGCTCGCCGTCGCCGGTGATGCGGCCGAGTTCGGCCCGCTTGACGTCCCACGGCAGGCACACGCCCGGCTTCACTGTGACGGCGGGGAAGTCGAGCGGGGGCGGAGGGCCTGGCGGCGGCTCGATGGGGGGCTTGCGGCCGGCCGAAGCGCCATAGACGCCGTAGTCGCGCGTGAAATCGGTCATCGCGCGGATGTTCTCCACCCGCGCGTCGCTCTGCACGATCGCGCCGGCGTCCATGATGTAGCCGCCGTCGGCGCCCGCGATGTCGATCACTTTTTTGCACGCGGCGCGCACTTGCTCGGGCGTGCCGAAGGCGAGCAGCGCGTTGGGGATGCCGCCGCTCAGACAGAACTTGTGGCCGATGGCCTGATGAATCCGGGCGACGTCCCCCCGGTCCATATGAAAGATGATGCTGCCGGCCGGCAGTTCGGCGAACGAGTCCAGGTGCGCGTCCCAGATCCCTTCCGCGTAGAAGAGCACCTGGCAGCCGCGCGCCCAGATCGCCTCGACGATCGGTTTCAGCGTCGGCCAGTAAATCCGGTCAAAGTCGTCATGGGAGATGAACGGGACGCAGCCCCGGTGCATCCAGATCGGGATCGGGAGCTTGCCTTCCGGATCCAGCCCGCTGATGGCGACGTGCGCCAGATGGGGCATGAGGGCGCGGCAGGCCGCGGCGACCTTGTCGGGGCATTCTTTCAAATCGAAGGCCAGGCCGATGTAGCCGCGGAACTTGTCGGCGAGGATGTCCAGCGGGGCCTTCAGCATGCCGGCGACGGCCGAAACGGTCCCGGTTTGCGTGCGCAGCCGCTCGATCTGGGGACCGAACGCCGTGAAGTAGCTGAGCATCGCCATGGCGCTCTTGACGAGCGCCAGGTTGTGCCGGTACGTCACCGGCTCGCCGCGCGAGGCCATCTCGGTGGACACGCGCGGCAGCCAGACCTCGTAGAGAAAACGCACGGGGTCGTCGATCAGCTCGTCGTACTCCTCGCGCCGCATGAAGGCGTTCTCGGCCGGCGGCTCGCGGTACTGGAAGCAGTTGTCCGGCTCGACGTCGATGCCCGGAATGCCGTAGTAACGCAGTCCGGCGGCCTGCGTGAGACCGGTCCAGACGTAGACCATGTTCGGAACGACGGCGTCCCAGTCAAAATCGGCGCAGCACTTGAGCACCGCGTCGAAGGCTTTGCGGTAGTCGTGGGTCACCTCCTGACAGGTGTAGCCGGCGTACTTGGCGGTGAATTCGGCGACGAACGGGCGGATGGGAACGCGGTCCGGCGTGCCGTTGCGCATGGCCGTGACATAGCGCTCGAGTCGCTGCTGGTAGAGCTCGCTGGTGTTCACGCTGCTTCGAGCCTCCTTGCTGAGTTATAGCAGGACGGCGCGACCGGCGCCGCTTGACAGAGGGCGCCGGCCCGCCGTAGAGTTGGGAACAGGGGGAGGTAGTTCGGTGCTGGACGTGAGTCAGCGCGACCAGCAGGATCCGGACGAGAAGCGGGTGATTGCTTTGGAGTTCGTCGCCGCCGCCTCCATCTTTCTGATCATCGTCCTCGTACTGTACATGGTGTTCACGTACCGGCCGACTTAGGCGCGCCGTCGGGTGGAGCGAACAGGCTACGGACCAGCTCCAAAGCCTCATCCCGAGTCTTGATCCGCGATTCCAGTTGAGCGGTTTCGACGGCCTCGAGCATCCGGGCGAAGGCCGGACCCGGGCGGTAACCCTCCCGGATCAGGTCGTGCCCGGTGAGAAGGCGCGGGGGTTTAAGCGCCTCGGCTGGGAGGGTCTCCAGTTTTTCCCGGACAAGGAAGTAATTGTCGAGATTGCCGTGGCTGGCGAGGCAATCCAGCCGGTGCAGCTCCAGGTGCTCTTCGAACCGCTCCAGGCGCAGAAAGCGCCGCAGCGTGCTCTCGCGCATCTTTCGGACGTCTTTGAACCGCAGGTGGTGGGCGACGAGGGCCTCTACCTGGCGGATCGTCTCGTTGGAGAACCGCAGGCGCTGGAGGATCTTCACGGCCATGCGGGCGCCGGCCTCGACGTGCCCGTCGAACCGGATGCGGCCGTTGAAGCTCCGCGTCGGCGGCTTGCCGACGTCGTGCAACAGCACGCCGAGCGCGAGCGTGGGCGTGGGATCGCGCATCGCCTCGAGCATCAGCAGCGTGTGGGTCCAGACGTCCCCCTCCGGATGGAACTCCGGAGGCTGCGCAACGCCTTTCATGGCGGCCACCTCGGGCAGGATTTCGCCGAGCAGGCCGGTTTCCTCGAGCAGCTCGAAGCCGCGCCGGGCGCCGCCCTCGGTGAGGATGCGCACCAGCTCCTCGCGGATCCGCTCGGCCGCCACCGACGTGATCAACGGGTGCAGGCGGCGGATCGCCTCGAACGTATTGGGTTCGATCGTGAAGCCGAGCCGGGCGGCAAAGCGCACCGCGCGGAGCATGCGCAGCCGGTCTTCGGTGAAGCGCCGCTCCGGCTCGCCGACGGTGCGGATGATCTTCGCCCGGAGATCCTCTTCGCCGCCGGTGTAATCGAGCACGCGGCCGGCTTCGAGCTCGAGTAGCAAGGCGTTGATCGTGAAATCGCGGCGGAGCACGTCCTGACGGGGATCGCTCTCGAACTCGACGGCGACGGGATGGCGCCCGTCCAGATAGGAGCGGTCACTCCGAAACGTGGCCACTTCCACCTGCGCCGCCTCGTCCCGTACGAGAATCACCCCGAAATGCGCCCCGACTTGCTCGGCGCCCGGAAACAAGCGCAGCAGCCGCTCCGGAGGCGCGTCGGTGGCGACGTCGTAGTCCTTCGGTTCGAGGTCCAGCAGGAGATCACGCACACATCCGCCCACCAGATACGCCTGGTGGCCGGCGGCCCGGAGCCGCGCGACGATGTCGGCAGCAAGCCGTCCCGCCGGTCCGCTCGGCGCCTTCATATTTCCGCGGCGCCGGAGCCGTTACTTTGCCCGGAGCTTCTTGTTCGGCGGGGCCTCTTCACGGAGATACTGGTGCTCGCTGTAACAAGTGCGGCAGCGCACCTTGGCCGGCGCATCCTCCACAAACGAGACGATCGAGTGGTTGGTGACGCGCTTGCATTTGGTGCAGTAATCGTCGATATCATCGCCGAGACGCAACTCTCGCATGCCTGCGTGCTCTTGTCCGAGCAGTATAGCGAATTTGCCCGCCGCGGGCGCTTACAAGCGCTCGCGAAACCAGGCGGCCACGTCCTGAGGCTCGAGCCGGTATGCCGAGGCGGCGGCGCCGAACGCCTCTTCGACTTCCCCCGCCTGCAGCCGCTCGTTGCGTCCGTTGACGAACGCGGCCGTCAGTAGCGGACGCGGCGCGAGGGCGATCGCGATGTCGGCGATGTCGCCGGTCGTGAGGATGCCGTGGATCGAGGCGTCGGCCGGCGTTTGCGTGAACGGGCTTTCGAGCAGCGAGAGATAGCTTGCCAGCCCGCCTTGAACGGCCACCGCGGCGACGGAATCTTCGTAGAGGGCCCCCAGCAGCGCCACGAGCGCCCCCATCGGTTCGGAATGGTGCCGCAGGGCCGGCGCGGCCTCGTAATCGAGTTCCACCGGAGAGGGGTCCCTCGGATTGGCCGGGGCGAACGATTCTCCCCAGAGCCCGACGCGCCGGGGATCGATCTCGGCCCGGCGGCGGAGCCACGCGAGGACGGTGCGCAAGTCCTTGAGACGCGCCCCCGCCAGCGGCCGGCCGAGCGCCAGCGCCGTTTCCGCCAGGCTCTCTCCGGTGTTGTACCAGTCGAAAACCGGAGCGGTTTCCCCGGTACCCCGAAGGTCGGGAAGGCAGATCGCGATTCCTGCGTTCAGCAACGCTTGGATCTGATGAGGCGCCGTAGCCAGAAAGCGGTCCTTGCCGGACTGAGTGACGGCGACGACGGCGGGCAGGCGCCCCGGCTTTTCCGGCCGCAGCAGCAGAAGCGGCACGGCGATTCCTTCTTCCACCTCGAGCGCGACAGCCTCGGCCGTCACGCTCCCCAGCCGCCGCGTCCAGAAGCGGTGCGCCGGCGCCTGTGCAGCCGGCTCGATGTCGCCGAGCAGGCGCCGCAACTGGCGCCGCAGCTCGTCTCGTTGTCGATCGGGCGGGAGCGAGGCCCGGGCGCCGCGAGCCGCCGCCAGCAGGCGGATCGCCTTCTCCCTGGCGAGCTCGTGCAGGCTCTTTCGCGGGAGCTGTGCCGACAAAGCCGGCGGGATCGACAGCAGGTCGGCGTGCGGGCGCCGCCGCGCCTCCTCCTGCCTCCGCGCCTCCTCCCGGTACGGATTCGTCGAAAGCATCGAGTCCGGCAGGATCGCGAGATCCTCCGGGGCGGGAACGGCGATGCCGAACCACCTCGACAGGAGCGGATAGAGTTCGGCGCGCTGTTGCGGGCCGACGCTGAAGCAGTGGCTGACGCGCTCCATGCTCAGGCGGATCAGGCCGTAGCCTTGAATCGCGGCGAGCCTGTCGCCGGCGCCGTAGAGCCCCCAGATCTTCCGCGAGCGCTCCCAGGCGTCGACCCAAAGATTGGGAAAGTCCGGCTGCTCGGCGCCTTCGCGCCCGAACTCGGAGGCGCGCACGTAGTAGCGCGGCGCCACCGACGCGGTGATGAACGACATCGACAACTGCTTGGGGAATTCGCCGGGCAGGTCCGCGTCCAGGCGGAAGTGGCCGTGATCGTAATTGAACGGCACGATGGCGCGGATCCGTTCGTCGAGCGCGGCGGCGATCGCGGCGGCTTCGGCCCCTCCGGCCACCGCGCCGATCATGACGATGCGCTCCCAATCGATCTCCGGGCGCCCGGCCAGCAGGTCGACGGCTCGAATCAAGTCCCACGCCATCCAACCCGTGAAGGATTCTCCGATCAAGCCCAGTTGCTGGCGAAAGGTGAAGCGGGAAGCGTAGGCTTGCCGGTACCACGGCGTCGTCTCGATGCGTTCGCCGAACCCGAGGCGTTCCGGAATCAGTACGGCGGCGCCGGCGCGCGCCCACAGCTCGCCCATGTCGTGGAGTTCGCCCTGCGTCTTGGGGTAGTGAAAGCTGTGATGAATGACGAGGGCGGGAACCGGAGAAGACACCTGCGCCGGCAGGTAGAGATTGGCCGAAACATAGAAGCCGGGGCGGCTTTGATAGACGAGATTCTCGAGCCGGTAACCGCGCCCGGAGTGCGTGGCCGAGACGCGCACGTCGAGCGGCGGCCTGGCGGGAGGAAACTCGCCGAGCGCCTGGCGCAGCCGCTCCAGACGCAGGCGCCGGAACTGCTCCCAATCCTGGCGCGTCTGCAATTGCTCCCACGCCTTGCGCTCGGCCAGAATGTGGTGCTCGGCGCTCCGGCGCAGGAATCTGGGAAGCATGGTGCGCACTTCGTGGTAGCGGCGGTAGAGCGGGCTCCACACGCGCGAGTCGAGCGCGGCCAACTCCGCCGCCGGCGCGCCGGACGGCGGCCGCGAGACGGCAGGGGCGGGAAGGGCCGTCTGGGATGGGCCGCGCTCGCTGAGCCGCAGCCGCCGGTATCGCAGCGGACCGTAGAAGGTTTGCGAACCGGTCGGAGGAAGAGCGCTGATCTCGGCCGCCTCGCCGGGCCGCGCCGCGCGGTGGCGCGAGAGCAGCACGCGCCACTCGCCGGGGATGGAAGGCTCGCCGAGCGCCCGCGCGCATTCTGCGAGCGGCAGGTCCATCCGCAGGATCCAGGCGTCCGGACGGATATTGGTCTGCACGCGAATCGGGGCGTTGAAAGAAGCGTCCTGTTGCCGCACGCTGTGCAGGTCGCCGCCGACCCAGTCGCGCACGGCGCCCACGGAGTGGACCATGACCTCCAGAAACGTGGCGCCGTGCGTCGCCAGGCGG
>JBBIMZ010000251.1:0-5883 GCA_037444135.1 Solibacteraceae bacterium | reverse complement strand
TCGGGCAAGTCCACGCTCATCAAAACGATCACGCGCGAGTGTTACCCTCACCTCGTTCCGGGTTCTTTCTTGCGCATCCTGGGCAAAGAATCCTGGAATATTTTCGAACTCCGGCCGCTGCTGGGCATCGTCTCGAGCGACCTCGTCGCCGCCTGCGTCGGACCCTATTCGGGCGAGGAGATCGTCTTGTCGGGTTTCTTCTCGAGCGTCGGCATCTGGCCCCACCACCACGTCACTGCGGCTATGCAAGCCAAGGCCCGCGAGGTGATGGAGCTGCTCGAGATTGCGCACCTGGCCGGCCGCCCCATGACGGAGCTTTCTACCGGCGAGGCCCGGCGGATCCTGATTGCGCGGGCGCTCGTGCACGATCCCAAGGCGTTGCTGCTCGACGAGCCCACGGCCAGCCTGGATCTGCACGCCACCTACGAACTGCGCGGCATCCTGCGCAAGATCGCCGCCGCGGGCACCGGGCTCATCATGTTGACCCATCACCTGGATGACATCATCCCGGAGATCGAGCGGGTCATCCTGCTCAAGAGCGGCAAGGTGTTCGCCGACGGGCCGAAGGCTGAGGTCCTCACGGTGGAGACGCTGGCCGGGCTGTTCGGCACCCGCTTCGAGCTGATGCGCCGCGACGGCTACTATCACCTCTGGTAGCGGACGGCTAAGACAAGACCGGACCGGCGCTTTCCCGCAGGGCGGCGAGCATCTGCTCGCTCCGGCGGGCCAGAGCAACCCCCGCCCGCTCCAGCGAGCAACGATACAGCCACGCTCCGAGCACGAATACCGCCGCCAGCACCGAGTAGAACGCCGCTTCACTGTCCGCCAGCCGGCGCGCCAGGTACGCCGCCAGGACGGGCGCCGCCAGGAGCGGGTAGAGGAACGCGAGCAGAGCCTGAAACCGGCGGCCGGAAGCGGAGCGCCAGGGCGCCCGGGGGTCGGCGGCGCGCGCGTAGTGGACCGAAGTGAGGTTTCCCGCGGCGAGCAGGTAGAGCGCGAGCACAAGCCCCACGCCGTAGGCCTCGCCCAGTCGCCGCGCCGACACCGGTAGCCCGAGCAGCGCGCAGACGAGCGCGATCAGGCTCACCTCAGCGAGCACAGCCAGAATGGCAGCGGCGTTCTTGCTCTGGATGACGGCGCGCGCCGGAACGGGCGAAACGAAATAAGACTGCGCGCCGCCACGGTCCATTCCGAATGCGTTCCAAAAAGTCACCTCGCCGAGCAGCAGCAGCGCGTAGGCGCTGACCAGCGTCAGAGGTTCGACGACCCGCCAGGACTGGCCCGCCGCGCCTTCCTCGAGCAGCAGCGGCAGCCAAACCAGCAGTCCGAAGCTGAATCCCATCACAAACACGAGGCGGAAACGCGCCGAGCGGCTCAGACTGAGCAGCTCCTTTTCCACCAAGGCCGCCGCCGGATCCGGGAGCAGGAGCGCAACCAGCCGCGTGGCGCGCCGCCAGCGGCTTTCGGCGTCCGGCCGCCCCGAAGAGGCGCCTGCCGCCCTCTGGCCGGCCCAGAGCGATCGGGCGAACACGCGGCGGCCGCCCAGCCAGGCGGCAGCCGACCAGCCCGCCAGGATCGCCCACGGCTCGAAGCCGCCGCCGAAAGCAGCCGTGCCAGCGGCGCCCCACGGCGACCACCGCGGAGAAGGGGCCGCCAGCCACCTGCGCAACACCTCCAGCCCGCCGCCGGCCACGAGGAGTTGCGGCAGGCCGGCCGCCAGCACGAGCAGCAGGAACAGAACCTCCCGCACATAACGCCGCGCCAGCAGCCGGCCCAGCAGGCTCCGAATGCCGGCGGCCAGCAACAGGTTCATGCCCGCAAACAGGGCCGGCGCCGCCACGCCCCAGACCGGCGCGCCGGGGTGAGCCAGAAGACCCGCTGCGGCACCGGCGACAACCAGCGGCATTTCCGGCGCCGCCGACAGGCGCAGGAGCAGCTCCAGCCGGAACAGCCGCGAGGCGGAAAGCGGATAGACCAGCAACCGCCCGAGGTCGGGCGCGGCGCCCGGCGTGGCGGTCAGCACCGGGATCAGTTGCCAGTAAAGGAAGACGAACAACAGCGCTTGGGACAACAGCCGGGCGGGTTCCGGAGCGGAGGCGTGCGCGACGTACCAGCCGAGCAAGGCGGCGCCCGCCGCCCAGCCCCCGTACCAGAGCAGAGCCGACGCGGCGAACAACAGCCGCCCGAGGCGGCCTCGGCCGCGAGCGGCGTTGCGCCGGCAACGCCATTCGGCCCAGAGGATCGCGGAGGCGGCGCCCATCTATTCGCTCAGCCAGCGCGGCGCCGGCGCAGGCCGCTCCAAACCCACGACGCTGACAAAGACATCTTCGAGCGTCCGGCGCCCGCCGGCCAGCGCCGCCATCTCCCCTTCGAGCACCAGCTTGCCTTCGTGAATCACCGCCACGCGGTCGCAGAGCCGTTCGACGACTTCGAGCACGTGCGAGGTCAGGAACACCGTCGCCCCGGCGCGCACCTGCTCCTCGAGCAGCTTCTTCATCAGGCGCGCCCCGGCCGTGTCCACACCCTCGAACGGCTCGTCCAGCAGAAACAGCCGCGGCCGGTGGATCAGCGCGGCCGCCATCTCCAGCCGCTTGCGCATCCCTTTGGAGTAGTCGGCGATGAGTTTGCCGCCCGCCCCGTCGAGTTCGAACAGGCACAGCAGCTCCCCGGCCCGCTCCCGAGCCACCGCGCGCGCCAGCCCGTAGAGGCGGCCGGCGAACTCGAGAAATTCCGCGCCCGTCAAATGATCGAACAAGAGGGACTGATCGGGCACGACGCCGACCTGCCGCTTGACGTCTGCTCCGAGCGGCTGTCCGAGCAGCCGGATCTCGCCCGAGCTCGGGAGCGCCAGGCCGGCCAGCATCCGGATCGTCGTCGTCTTGCCGGCGCCGTTCGGCCCGAGAAACCCGAAGAAGCTGCCCGCGGGGACGACCAAGTCCAGCCCGTCGACGGCCGCCTTGCCGTCGTAAAGCTTGCGCAGCTGGCGCGTCTCGATCGCCGGCGCCGGGGCGTTCATGAGTTATATCTTATCGGTCGCCCCGGCTGTGAAGTTTGGCTCCGAACCTGCCGATATTAGCCACTGTGAGCCCCACCACGGTGAGTCCGGCCTATTACCGGGACCGGGCTCTGCGCAGTTTGGGCGAGTTGCCGCCATTTTCGCCGATCCTGAATAAACTGTTGGCCACGCTCTCCTACGAGGACGTCTCTTTTGCCCAGTTGGCGGAGCTCATCGAAAAAGACACCGTCCTGGCCGGTAACGTGCTCCGGCTGGTGAACTCGGCGCTTTACGGGCGGCGCGGCACGGTCAGTTCGGTCCGACACGCCGTCAGCCTGATCGGCCTCGTCAAGCTCCGGAACGCGGCGATGACGCTGTCGCTGGCGACGATGTGGAGCCGGGCGCCGGCGGTGGAAAACTGGTCCGCAGCCCGCTTCAACCTCCACTCGACCGCCGTGGCGATCACTTCAGACCTGCTGGCGCAAAAGCTTCCCGTCGTCTATCCGGAAGGGGCCTTCGTGGCCGGCCTGTTGCACGACATCGGGCTGCTGCTGATCGTCACGGCCTTGCCGCGCGAATTCCTCGAAATCCAGCGCCGCTACCGGCTGCATGGGCCGCCGTTTGAGAAACGCGAGCGGGAGGTGATCGGCATCGGCCATGCGGAGATCTCGGCCGCCGCGCTGGCCGCCTGGAACCTGCCCGAGCCGATTCAGCGCGCGGTCCGCTACCACCACGATCCGCTGCCGCAAACCGACCCCGAGGTGCCCCTCAGCAAGGTCATCGAAGTGGCCGAGCGCCTGACGGACATCGAGGGCTTTCAGGTATTCCAAGCCGACACAGCCCGCGAGGAATCGGCCGAGCAGATCCTCGGCGAGATCGGCGCCGCCGGGCTCGCCGCAGCGCTGATGGAAGAGTTTCACGCCGAGTTCGAGCCGATCCGCAGCTTCTTCTGAGCCTCGCCGGGGCGATCGGCTACAATCGTTCCCATGGCCGGCCTCCTGACAGGCAAGACTGCTCTGGTGACCGGCGCCAGCAAGGGCGTCGGCAAGGGGATCGCTCTCGAGTTGGGAAAAGAAGGCTGCAACGTCGCGGTCAACTACCACACCGACGAACAGGGCGCCCTCGAGACGGTGGCGGCGCTCGAGCGCATGGGGCGCACCGCGTTCGCCGTCCGCGCCGACGTGGGCTCGGCCGTCGAAGTGGCGGCGATGTTCGACGAGGTCCTCCGGCGCGTCGCGCGCCTTGACGTGCTCGTCAATAACGCCGGCGTCCAGACCTGGAAGTCGCTGCTGGAGCTGACCGAGGCCGAGTGGGATCGGGTGATCGACACGAACCTGAAGGGCTGCTTCCTCTGCACCCAGCAGGCGGCCCGCCACATGAAGGACAGCGGAGGCGGCAGCATCGTCAACATCGGTTCGGGCTGCAATAAACTGGCCTTCCCCAGACTGGTCGACTACACGGCCAGCAAGGGAGGCATCGAGATGTTCACCAAGGTGGCCGCCTGCGAGCTCGGGCGCTACAAGATCCGGGTGAACTGCGTCGCACCCGGCGCCATCGAAATCGAGCGGACGCGCCTGGAAGCGGGCGACTACGCCGGCACCTGGAGTGCGCTGACGCCGCTGGCGCGCATCGGTACGCCCGAAGACGTCGGCCGCGCGGTCGTCTTCTTCGCCGGCGATCACAGCGACTTCATCACCGGACAGACGCTCTGGGTCGACGGCGGCCTGTTCGCCAAGCCCGCCTGGCCCTACGAATACTGAACCGGAAGCGTCCATCGCCATGAAAATCACAGCGATCGAAACGTATATCGCGGGCAACCCGTGGAAGAACTGGCTATTCACGCGCGTGCTCACCGACGAAGGGCTCTACGGGATCGGCGAAGGCACGGTGAACCATTTCGCGCGGACCGTCGAGACGGCCATCCACGAACTCGAGTACCTGGTGCTGGGACTCGATCCGTTCCAGATCGAACTGATCTTGCAGCGTCTGATCCGCGACGTCTACACCGACGGGGCGCAGATCCACATGTGCGCCGTCGCGGCGATCGAGATCGCCTGCTGGGACATCATCGGCAAGGCGTGCAACCAGCCGGTCTACAACCTGCTCGGCGGGCGGTGCCGGGACCGCCTCCGCGCCTACGCCAACGGCTGGTACCGGGGGCCACGCACGCCCGAAAGCTTCGCCGAAAAGGCCCGCGAGGTGGTCCGCCGGGGCTACACGGCGCTGAAGTTCGATCCCTTCGGCGCCAACTGGCGGATGCTGTCACCGCAGGAATTCCGCTTGAGCATCGACATCATCCGGGCGGTTCGCGAGGCCGTGGGAGAAGCCGTGGACCTGCTGATCGAGGGCCACTGCCGCTTCAACGTCTCCACGGCGCTCGAACTGGCCGAGGCGATGCATCCTTACCGGCCGGCCTGGTTCGAGGAGCCGGTCCACCACGGCAACATCGGGGCGATGCTCGAGGTGGCGCGCCGCAGTCCGGTGCCGATCGCGACCGGCGAAAGCTTTTCGAGCAAGCAGCAGTTCGCCGAGCTGCTCCAGCACAATGCCGTCAGCATCCTCCAGCCCGAGATGCTGAACCTGGGCGGCCTCTGGGCGGCGCGGAAGATCGCCGACATGGTCGACGCCCATTACGGCGTCGTCGCGCCGCACTCGGCGCAGGGGCCGGTCTGCTCGGCCGCCTGCGTCCACCTGAACGCCTCCGTGCCGAACTTCTACCTGCACGAATACTTCGACGAGTTCAACGAGCCCTGGGAACGCGAGATCGTCGTCAACCCGGTCGAGGTGTCGGGCGGCTACATCGAGGTGTCCGACCGGCCGGGGCTCGGCATCGACCTGAACCTGGAGGAGATCCGCAAACACCCCTATCGGCCGGAGTATCACCTGCC
>JBBIMZ010000250.1:0-5890 GCA_037444135.1 Solibacteraceae bacterium | reverse complement strand
AGCCGTCGTCCAGAAGAACTTCGCCGCCGTCGATGCCGCGCTGGATCACCTGCACGAAGTCCGCTACGCCGAGCAGATCACCGGCCCGGAGCCGCCGCCCACGGTCTCGCCCCGGGCGCCCGAGTTCGTCCAGAAGATCGTCGCCCCGATCATTCGCGGCGAAGGCGATCTGATCCCGGTGAGCGCGATGCCGCCCGACGGCACCTTCCCCACGGGAACCGCCGCCTGGGAGAAGCGCAACATCGCCTTGGAAGTGCCCGTTTGGGACGAGGAGCTCTGCATCCAGTGCGGCAAATGCGTGATCGTCTGCCCGCACGCCACCATCCGCAGCAAGGTTTACGACAAGTCCGGGCTGGTCTGGGCGCCGCCAACCATCAAAGCCGTGCCCGCTCGCTGGAAGGAGTTCAAAGACCAACTCTATACGCTTCAGGTGGCCGTCGAGGATTGCACCGGGTGCGGCGCCTGCGTCGCCATCTGCCCGGTCAAAGACAAAACGAACGTCAAGCGCAAGGCCATCAACATGGCGCCGCAGATTCCGCTCCGCGAGCAGGAGCGCGCCAACTGGGAGTTTTTCCTCAATCTGCCGGAGATCGACCGCGAACTGCTCAAGCCGAGCGTGATCAAGGACACGCAACTGTTCCAGCCGCTGTTCGAATTTTCGGGCGCCTGCGCCGGCTGCGGCGAGACGCCCTACGTCAAGCTCGTCACCCAGCTGTTCGGCAACCGCGCCTTGATCGGCAACGCCACGGGCTGCTCGTCCATCTACGGCGGCAACCTGCCCACGACGCCGTACACGTTCAACCGCGAGGGCCGCGGGCCGGCCTGGAACAATTCGCTGTTTGAAGACTGCGCCGAGTTCGCCCTGGGCTTCCGACTCGCCATCGACCAGCACCGCCGGCACGCCGCCGACTTGCTCGAGCGGCTCCGCGGGGAGGTCGGCGAGGATCTGGCGGCCGAACTGCTCTCGGCCGACCAGTCCACCGAGGCGGGCATCCGCGCCCAGCGCGAGCGCGTCCGGCGTCTCAAGGAGAAGCTGGCCGCCATCGGTTCGCCCGAGGCGCAGCGCCTGATGCTCGTGGCCGACTATCTGGTGAAGAAGAGCGTCTGGGCCTTTGGCGGCGACGGCTGGGCGTATGACATCGGCTACGGCGGCCTGGACCACGTGCTCTCGACCGGCCGGAACGTCAACATCCTCGTACTCGACACCGAGGTCTACTCGAACACGGGCGGGCAGATGTCGAAGGCCACGCCGCGCGGCGCGGTGGCCAAGTTCGCCGCCGGCGGTAAGCCTGTGGGCAAGAAGGACCTGGCGATGATGGCCCTCCAGTACGGCAATGTCTACGTGGCGCGCGTCGCCATGGGTTACAACGACGCCCACACGGTGAAGACCTTCCTCGAAGCCGAGGCCCACGACGGCCCGTCGATCATCATCGCCTACAGCCACTGCATCGCCCACGGCTACGACATGGTCTACGGCTTCGACCAGCAAAAGGCCGCCGTGCAGAGCGGACACTTTCCGCTGTTCCGCTACAACCCCGCGCTGCTCGAGCAGGGCAAGAACCCCTTCCAGCTCGACTCGAAAGCGCCGTCCATCCCCCTGGAAAAGTACGCTTATAACGAGACACGGTACACGATGCTCGTGCGCAGCAATCCGGAAGCGGCCCGGCGCCTGCTCGAGGCCGCCCAGCGCGACGTCCAGTTCCGCTTCAAGCTCTACGAACACATGGCTTCACTGTCGCTGAACGGCGGCGCCAAAGAGAAGGCCAAGGAGGAGGAAGCCACGGAGGTGAAGCATGCCTGACCTGTCGACGACGTATCTGGGCCTGAAGCTGCGAAGCCCCCTGGTGGCCTCGGCTTCGCCGCTGTCGCAGAATATCGGCAACATCCTGCACATGGAAGATGCCGGCATCGCCGCCGTCGTGCTGCACTCGCTGTTCGAGGAGCAGATCGAGATCGAGAGCCACGCTCTGGACCGCCATCTGTCGGCCGCCGCCGAGAGCTACCACGAATCGCTGACCTACTTCCCGGACCTGACTTCTTACAACATCGGGCCGCACGAGTACGTCGAGCATATCCGCCGCACCAAGCGCGCCGTCGACATCCCCGTGATCGGGAGCCTCAACGGCGTCTCGACCGGCGGCTGGATCCGCTACGCCAAACTCATCGAGGAGGCCGGCGCTGACGCCCTCGAACTGAACATCTACTTCCAGCGACCCCTCCGTCGAAGGCGCCGCCGTCGAGCAGCAGTACGTCGAGCTCGTCAGCCACGTCAAGGCGAGCGTCCGCATCCCCGTGGCCGTCAAGCTCGGGCCGTACTTCAGCTCCATTCCCAACATGGCCGCCAAACTCGACCGCGCCGGCGCCGACGGCCTCGTACTGTTCAACCGCTTCTACCAGCCCGACTACGACCTGGAATCGCTCGAGGTGGTGCCCAACCTCGTGCTCAGCACCTCGAGCGAACTGCTCACCCGCATTCACTGGGTGGCGATGCTCTACGGCCACATCCGGGCGGATATGGCCGTCACCGGAGGCGTCCACACGGCCCTGGACGTGTTGAAGTCGATGATGGCAGGCGCCAAGGTCGCCATGATGACCTCGGCGTTGTTGCGCCACGGCATCGACTACGCCGCGCGCCTCGAGCGGGACTTGATCGAGTGGATGGAGAAGCACGAGTACGAATCTATCCGCCAGATGCAGGGCTCGATGAGCGCCCGCAACGTCGCCGATCCGGCCGCCTTCCAGCGCGCCAACTACATGAAGGTGCTTTCCAGCTACGACCTCCGCGCCCGCCCGGCCGTGCTCTGAATGGCCGGGCGCCTTCGAGCCGGCCCGCTGATCACGGCCGCAGGTGCAAGAAGGTGAGGCCGGGATAACGGCGAAATCCCTCGTCGAAAGTGACCAAGCGGCAGTCCCCGGCGACTGCTACCGCGGCCAAGTACGCGTCGGTCCAAGCTCCGCCGCGAATGTCGAGCGAGTTGCTCCAGGCCCCAAGCAGCTCGTCGAGGCCCAAGGGTTCCTTGATCAGCGTGACGTGTGGCACAGCCAGCCAGGTTTGGAGCGCGCTCCAGGCCGCTGCGCTCTCCAGCGCGCGCTCGCCCAGAATCCGCGGGTTCGTTAGCAGGCGCAGAAGTCCCAGGGCGGTGATCCGGCAGAACGCCAGCCGGTCCGCCGATTCGTCCTCCCAGTAGCGGAGAGCCCGGCGGTGATGCACGTGGTCGGGGGCAGAGAGAGGCAGCCAGACGCTCAAATCAAGCAGATCGAACATGCCGGGCCTCGTCCTCGGCCTCTTCGAGCCGCCGGACTTCATCGTGGGACAGCGCCCGGATGGGCACACCCCTGGGCGGGATGATCACCGGCGGAGGCGCCTTTCGCCTCTGGCCCGCAACCGGCTTGGGCGCCGTGGCTTGAAGCCCTTGTTCGATCGAGCGCCGGATGATTTCACGGAGCGAGAGACCGCCGAGCGCAGCCCGCGCCTTGAGCGTTCGCAACAGCTCATCAGGCAGATCAATGGTAGTCCGCATAATCGCATTTTATCATATCGATGCAAACGCTCCTACCGCCAGCTCGCCGGCAGTTTCAACGACAAGGCCGGTACGTACGTGATCAGCAGCACCCCGATCAACATCACCACCAGGAACGGAAGCGAGTCCCGGTAGACGCGCGCCAGGGGCTGGTTGAAGCGGTAGGCGGCCAGAAACAGGTTCATGCCCACCGGCGGCGTCAAGTAGCCGAGCTGTAAATTGGCAAGAAAAATGACGCCCAGGTGGATCGGCTCGACGCCGTAGGCTTCCCCCATCGGGGCGATGAGGGGCACTACGACCAGGATCGCCGAGTAGATATCGAGCAGACAGCCGACGATGAGGAGAAATCCGTTGAGCGCCAGCAGGAAGGCCCAACGAGCCTCGATGTGAGCGCGCACCCAGTCGACGGCGCGGGCCGGGATCTCGGCGTCGATCAGGTAGTTGGTGAAGCCGAGCGCGACGCCGAGAATCAGGAGCACCCCGCCCACCAAGGTCGTCGATTCGGTCACCACGCGGCCCAAGTCCCGCCGAAGACTTAAGTCCCGGTAGACGAAGCACTCCATCAGGAGCGCGTAAAGGACCGTGAGGGCGGCCGCTTCGACCAGGGTGGCGAAGCCGCCGAATATCCCCACCAGCACGACGACCGGCAGCGCCAGCTCCCACTTGGCCTCCCAGATCGCCGCTCCCGCTTCGCGCGCCGAAAAAGGGGCTCGCCCGGCATGTACGCGACGCCCGTTCCAGACGCACCAGGCCGAAACCAGAGCGAGCAGCAGGCAGGCCGGGACGAGTCCTCCGAGGAACAGCCGGTCGATCTCGGTATGCGAGTACACGCCGTAAAGGATCACCGGCAGGCTGGGAGGAAACAACACTCCGAGCGAGCCCGCCGCCGTGACCAGCCCGAGTGAAAAGTTCTCCGGAAACCGGGCCTTGATGAGCACGGGCAGCAGCAGCCCGCCGAGCGAGAGAATGGTGACGCCGGAGGCGCCGGTGAAAGAAGTGAAGAAAGCGAACACCAGGACCGTCAGGATCGCCGGACCTCCGGGCGCCCAGCCGACCAGCGCCTCGAAGGTGCGCACGAGCCGCCGGCTCGCTCCGCCTTCCGCCAGAAAGTACCCCCCGAGCGTGAACAGCGGAATCGCCGGAAGCAGCGGCGAGGCCGCCAGGCGATAGGCTTCGACCGTTACGGCCGCCACCGGCGTGCCCGTGCTCCAGAACAGTAGCAGCGCCAGTCCGCCGATCGCGGCGAAAATCGGCAGCCCCAGGATTGTGGCCCCCAGAATCACCACCACGGCCGGGGTCACCAGGCGCTCGGGAGCCAGGGGCGCGGCCCAGCCGAGAAGCGGGGGAATCGCCAGTCCCAGGCCGGCGAGCGCTTTTCCCCACCAAAGCGGCGAGGCGTGCGCGATGACGCGCGCGGCCACGGCCCCGAATCCAAGCGGCATGACGGCGACGACCGCCCAGACCGGGACCGGCCCCACCAGAACCGTGCCCGCCTCGCGCTCGGCGCGGACCAGTTCGACGCTCGCCCACACCAGGCCCGCGGCCACCGCCGCAGTCAGCGCCCCGGTGAAGATGCGCACCGGCGCCAGCCAGCGCGGCGGCAGGAAACTCACCGTCGAGAGCGCCAGGAGCTTGTCGAAACGCGCCGCCAGGGCCGCACCGACAAAGGCCACCAGCAGCGTCAGGTGCTGCACCACCGGCGCGGAGCCGGGCACGCCCCGCCCGACGGTCTTGCGCGCGACGATTTCGAGCAGCGGCAACAGCGTCATCGCCGCCATCGCCGCCACCGCCAGCGCGGTCTCCAGCCGCCAGAGCGCCTGCCTGCCGTCCTTCATTTCGGGTTGCCGCCCTTGGCCCGGAACTCATCCCGGAGCCGCTTGACCTCGTCGAACAGCTCGGCCGCCACCAGGCGGCCCCGGAGCTTGGGATAGGCGGCCTCGACCTCGCGCCGCCACTCGGCCAGCGCCGCCGCATCGAGCGAGATCACCTTCAAGCCGCGCTTCTTCATCGCCTCCACGGCATCGTCGCCCATCTTGCGGATCTCGCCGCGCAGCCGCTCGCCGGCCCGCCGCGCCGCCTCGCGCATCCGGCCGCGTTCGGGCTCCGGGATTCGCTCCCAGGTGCGCTTGCTGACGATCGTCGCGCCGACCAGCGGCGTCCACTTGACGTCGAGCATGTACTGGGCCACGCCGAACCACTGGTTCAGCATCGCCAGCAGCGGCGGCACATCGAAGGCGTCGATCAGCCCGGTCTGGAGCGCCGGCAGCATGTCCGTCGTCGCGAGCGGGACCGGGCGGAACCCGGCGGACTGGTACAGCTCGAGCGCGTCGGCGTCGCCGGCCATCGTAAACAGCTTCATACGCCGGATG
>JBBIMZ010000249.1:0-5914 GCA_037444135.1 Solibacteraceae bacterium | reverse complement strand
TGCTGAATCCGCTCGTGCTCATGGGCGTGCTCACGTTCATCTTCACGCGGATCTTTCCGAATGCGCAGGCGCAGAACTACCATGTCGTGGTCTTGTCGGGGCTGATCGTCTTCAGTTTCTTCTCGCTGGCGTGGCAATCAGGAACGATCTCGATTTACGGCAACGCCGCCCTGATCAAGCGCGTGCCGATGCCGCGCGAGCTGTTGCCCGTGGCGACCGTGCTCGCCAACGGCTTGCACTTTCTCATCCAGATCGGCCTGCTCATCCTGCTGGTGCTGGTGGCGGGCTACGGCGTGAACATCAACTGGCTGTGGCTGCCGGTCATCTTCGCTCTCGAGGTGGTTTTCGTCTGCGGGCTGTGCCTGATCACCGCGGCCCTGGACGTCTATTTCCGCGACATCCGCTACGTCGTCGAGTCCTCCAGCACGGTCTTGTTTTGGCTGGTGCCGATCTTCTACTCCTTCGCGATGATTCCGCCCGACTACAGGGCGCTGTATCAGTTCAATCCCGTGGCCGCCGTCGTGCTGGCATGCCGGGCGATTCTGCTCGAGGGGCGCATGCCTCCGGCGCCCTTGCTGATCAAGCTGCCGCTGGTGTCGCTCTCGTTTCTGGCGGCCGGCCTTGCCGTCTTCGGCCGCCTGAAGCGTAACTTCGCCGATTATCTTTAGAGCGATGCCGCACGTTCGCTTCGATCGCGTGACGAAGGTCTACCGGCGCCAGTCGCGCCAGTTCCTGTGGCGGTTTCTGCTCGAAGCGTTCGGCGGCCGCAAGACCGAGCCCATTTATGCATTGCGGGACGTCAGCTTCGAGTTGACCGAAGGCCGGTCGCTGGCGGTCATCGGGCGCAACGGCGCGGGCAAAAGCACGCTGCTGAGCCTGGTGGCCGGGCTGACGCAGCCGGAGAGCGGGACCGTGGAAGTCGACGGGCGCGTGATGGCTCTGCTCGAACTCGGCTCCGGCTTTCATCCGGACCTGACCGGCGCCGAGAACCTGCGCGTCAACGCCGCTCTCTGCGGGCTGACGCGCAAGGAAACCGAAGAGCGCTTCGATCGCATGGTCGACTTCGCGGGAGTCCGCGATTTCATCGACGAGCCGCTGCGCACCTACTCACAAGGGATGATCCTCCGGCTGGCCTTCTCCATCGCCGTCCACGTGGAGGCCGACATCCTCCTGCTCGACGAGTTCCTCGTGATCGGCGATCTGGACTTTCAGCGGAAAGGCCTGCGGCGCATTGGCGAGATGAAGCGCCAGGGCAAGATTCTGCTGTGCGTCTCGCACGTGCCCGAGTTGTTGAAGGACCTCTGCGAGGAGGCGATCTGGCTCGAGGCCGGTCGTGTGGTGCTGCGCGGCCCGGCCGAAGAGGTCATTGACGCCTATCAGTCCACGGTGCCGCTTTCGGCTTCCTGAAGCCGGTCACGGCACGGTCCAGGAGCCGCGCAACTGCCAGTTCGAAATCAGGTTCATCGCGTCGATGGCGTACAGATAAATATTTTTCGTGCCCGTGAATCCGGTCTTGAACTGGATGGCCGCGTCGACGTTCAACGTGGTGGCCGAGCCGCTGGCCGCCGAGGAGGCCGCCACGAGGCGGCACTGGTTGTTCTCGACGGTGGCCGCCGTGCCCGGCGTCACCGGCCCCAGCCACGCCGTTCCGGCGTCGTTGCGCAGCCACAGCGTGTTCTCCGGCCGGGTGTATCTGAGATAGCAGGCGTTGCTGCCGTTGATCGCCGTCTGAAACAGCGCGTAGACCCACTGAAGTTGCGTGTAGCCGTCGGCGTCGCGGAAGTTGAAGCGGAAGGTCTGCGAACTGCCGGAGCCGCTCGAGGGTGTGACGGAAACCGCTTCGGGCGCCGTACCGGGAATCGTCCACGTTCCGCGCTGCTGCCAGTTCGAGACCAGATTCAGCGTATCGATCGCGTACAGGTAGACGTTTTTCGTGCCGGCGAAGGCGCCCTTGAAGCTGACGGCCGAATCGAGCGTCAAAGTCGTGCCGGCGCCGGAGGCGGCCGAAGAGGCGGCCGCCAGCGCGCACTGGCTGTTTTCGACCGTTCCGGACGTGCCGAGGGTCACCGGCCCGAGCCAGGCGTTGCCCGCGTCGTTGCGCAGCCAGAGCGTGTTGTCCGCCCGCGTATAGCGCAGATAGCAGGCGCCGGCGCCGCTGATCGAGGTGTGGAAGAGGGCGTAGACCCATTGGAGGTCCGAGAAGCCATCGGGATCCTGGAAGAGGAAGCGGAACGTCTGCGAATTGCCCGAGCCGCTCGACGGCGTCACCGAAACCGCCTCCGGCGGGAAGCCGCTCACCAGCCACGTCCCTCGCTGCTGCCAGTCCGAGATCTGACTCGTGGCGTCGATCGCGTACAGGTAAACGTTTTTCGCGCCGGCGAACGCCGCTTTGAACTGGATCGTGACGTCGACATTGAGCGTGATGCCCGAGCCCGAAGCGGCCGAGGAGGCCGCCACGAGCTTGCACTGGCTGTTTTCGAGCGTTGCGGCGCCGCCCGGCGTGATCGGGCCGGTCCAGGCCGTTCCCGCGTCGTTGCGCAGCCAGAGCGTGTTGTCGCTGCGCGTGTAGCGCAGGTAGCAGGCGCCGGCGGCCGAGATCGACGTGTTGAACAACGCGTAGCCCCACTGAAGCTGCGTGTAACCGTCGCCGTCGCGGAAGCTGAACCGGAAGGTCTGGGAACTGCCGGCGCCGCTCGACGGTGTGACCGAAAGCGCCTCCGGCGCAAAGCCGCTCACCGACCAGGTTCCGCGCAACTGCCAGCCCGAATTAGCGCCCATCGAGTCGATGGCGTAGAGGTAGACGTTCTTGGCGCCGCCGAAGCCGGCCTTGAAGCTGAGGGTGACATCAAGCGTCAGCGTCGTGCCGGCCGCCGAGGCGGCCGACGAGGAGGCCGCCAGCGCGCACTGGCTGTTTTCGAGCGTCGCCGAACTGCCGGGCGCGGCCGGCCCGAGCCAGCCGGTGCCCGCGTCGTTACGCAGCCACAACGTGTTCTGCGCCTGCTGGTACTGCACGTAGCAGGCGCCGGCCTGCGCCACCTGGGTGTGCACGAGCAGATAGACCGAGTCGAGATCCTGGGATTGGTTCTGATCCGAGTAGACCGCGCGAAACGTCACGGCGGTGCCGCTGCCCGAGTTCGGACTGACCGAGACCGCCTGCGGCGCGGCCGGTACGTAGCCGCGAATGCGCGCCACGAACGAGTCGAGAAGCCCCGCGTGCGCTACTTGCAGCGCATTGCGGAGCGGGAAGTTCGACGACTGCGTCACTCCGCCGATGTGGATGGTGGCCGACGCGTCGACGCCGATCGCCGTCGCTCCGTCGGCCTGGCTGCCGCCGAGGTAGCTGCTCCACAACAGCGCCGCGCCGGCCGGGCTGAGTTGGGCCGCGAAAGCGTCCTGCAAACCGGCGTTGGCCGTTTGCAACGGATCCTTGAGCGGGAAGTTCCACGAGTTGGTCTGACCGGCCACGTGAGGGATCCCGTTGGCGTCGAGCGCGATGGCCAGGCCGTAGTCGGCGCCGCCGCCTCCCAGATAGGTGCTGAACAGCAGGGCGTTGCCGGCCGGATTCAACTTGGCGACGAAGGCGTCCAAAGTCCCGCCGCGGTGAGTCGCCTGGTAGGCGTTCACCGCAGGAAAATTCGCCGAGCTCGTCGAACCCACCACGTAGGCGTTCCCCCCGGCGTCGACCGCAATGCCTGCCGCTTCCTCCGGGGCGCCGGTGCCGCCTCCGCTGCCCCCGAGGTAGGTGCTGTAGAGCAGTTGCGCGCCGCCGGCCGAAAACTTGGTCACGAAGGCATCCTGACCTCCAGCCAGGGACGGCTGCGCGGCGCCGGCGACCGGAAAATTGGCCGAACTCGTCCCCCCGGTCACGTGAGCCTGTCCGGCGCCGTCCACCGCCACCGCGTTGATCCGGTCATCAGCCTGGCCGCCGAGCAGCGTACTGAACAGCCGGCTGCCGCCGGCGCTGAACTTGGCGAGAAAGCCGTCCTGGCCGCCGGCGTTCATCGTCTGAAAAGCGCTCAGGGTAGGGAAGTTGGTCGAGTAGGTGCCGCCGCCGACATAGATGGCTCCGCCGGCGTCCAGAGCCACGGCCCGGCCCTCGTCCTGCCCGCTGCCGCCGAGATAGGTGCTGAAGACCAGTCCGGTCCCCGCCCCGTTCAGCTTCACCACAAAGGCGTCTTTGCCCCCGGCGAGCGTTCCCTGTCCCGCCGCGAGCACCGGGAAGTTCGTCGACGTTGTATATCCGGTCAGAACGGCCTGTCCGGCGCCGTCGACCGCCAGCCCGTAGGCGCGGTCATCGCCGGAGCCGCCCAGGTAGGTGGCAAAGTCGATGCCCGTTCCGGCGGCGTTGTAACGGACTACGAACGCGTCGACTCCGCCGCCGCGCCCCATCAACCCGTTCAGCGTAGGAAAGTTCGCTGAATCGGTCCAGCCGGCCACCGTGACCCGGCCCGAGCCGTCTACGGCGAGCGCGGTGACATAATCGAGCGAGCTTCCTCCCAGGAAGGTGCTAAATTGAAGTTCGGGATCGATGTAGAGCGGACGCGTCCGATCATATTCGCCCACCGCGAAGCCGACGCTGCCGCTTTCGTGGAGCCGGAACGCGCCGGCCACAGGAACGCGCGCTCCCGCCACCACCTGATAGAGCTCGGGGGCGCGCTCCCGCACTGAGCCGGCGCCGGTTTCCACCACCAGATCCCCGCCTTCAAGCCGCACCGCGCGCGCTCCCGGATAGCGGAAGCGGATCGCCGCCGGATCGGCTCCGGGCGCGAGGATGAACTCCGATTTGAGGCCCGCGGCTCCGCCGGCGTAGACCAGGTCGATGCCCGGGTACAGATTCTTGTAGCGCAAGCCGCGGTAGGCCGGCAGGTTCGTTTGCCAGGCCCTGGGATCGCCGCCGGTGAGGAAACTCACCCGGCCGCCGGTGATCTCCTCGCCCGCCAGTTGGGCTCGGGCATCGGCGCCGAGGAATTCGATCCGGAGGCGCGCGCCGCCGGGGACCAGTTCCACTCCTTCGCGCGTAAAGCCGGCTCGCAGGTTCTCTGCGAGGCCGAGAAATGCCGGCCCCGATCCGTCCGCCGCGGGAACTTCGACGAAGAAGCCGGGCCGGCCCGCGGCCGCGTCGGCCGCGAGAGCCGCGACGAACGCGATCGAAACGGTCCACGGGCTCAAACCACCCCGAAACACGCCCAACACTCGCCTCCCCGCTCTTGTTCGGACCAAAAGCCGGGGAGCTTTAGGGCGCGCTTCAGTCGAGCGGCGGGTACAGGAGCCTTCCCTGGCGCTCGGTGCGAGCGCGGAACAGGTGGCCTTCGATCGCCGTGACGTAGAGAGTGCGCAAATCCTCGTCGCCGAAGGTGCAGTTCGTCGGTTTCGAGCACGGCACCGGGTGGCGCTCCAGGATCTCCCCGGACGGGGAAAAGACATAGATCATCGGTCCGGGCCCGCCCTCGGAGGCGCCTGCCGTGGCGATGATGTTGCCTTCCGTGTCCAAACACATGCCGTCGATACCGCGCCACTCGCCGAAGTCGTAGAGCACCTCCGGCGGGCCGAGCGAGCCGTCGTCGCGCACCGGGTAGGCCCGCAGCTGGCGCTTTTCTTCCGCCAGACGCCCGCTCTGCGCCACATACAGCGTCCGGTAGTCGAGCGAGAAGAGGACCCCGTTCGGCCGCGTGGTGTCGAACGTCACGCGGTGGATCGTCCAACTTCCGTCCGGTTGCGGGTCCAGCCGGTAGACCGATTCGTGGTCGAGCTCCATCAGGGAGCGGTCCCGGCTCCAGGGTCCGGCGGCGCCTTCATACCAAGGATCGGAGAACCAGATGCGGCCTTCAAGGTCGATCGCCAGGTCGTTGGGCAGGTTCAGCCGCTTGCCTTCGAAGCGGTCCGCCAGCACGGTGACGCCGCCGTCGGCTTCGTA
>JBBIMZ010000248.1:0-5945 GCA_037444135.1 Solibacteraceae bacterium | reverse complement strand
TGGAGGCGATGACATGCATTTTTTTCGATTCGTCTCGCGATTGAGGGGACGGAGAGAACATGGCCTTTCCTATACATGAGGAAGATCAAACCCCACGTCCGCCTCCCGCGGCGTCCGCGCGCCGCGTTTGGCGCACACGTGGCCCGGAACGCGGCGCCGGACGGTAGGTGGGAGCGCTCGCAGATCGAGCGCCCGGCGCAGGAGTTGACCGGGCTGCGATGACTGCGCGGCATCGGTCCCTCGAGGGCGGCCACTTCGCACAGTGTTCTGTCGGAGTTGCGCTGCGCAACCTCGTCGGCGGGTTGCGGGACAACAGGGAGGCGCTCGCGAAGTTCGGCCAGGCCGCACCGGCGGCCTCCGGCATGCTGGCGTCCTACGCCCTGGCGGCCAAGGTCGGCGCCCTGGCGCGCTCGGTTGCGGCGCCGAATCTGGCGCCACGGAATCCCTACGCACTCTTCGGCGCCCCGGCGGTGGGCGCAGGCGTCGCTATCTCGCAGTGGAAGCGAGGCCAGGAGCAGGTCGAAGCCCGTTTCCACGACCTCGATCAGCGGGCGCTCGCGTTCGCCTCAGGCGCCGCGCCGCTGCTCGATCGCATCGCCGTGGGCGCGCCGCAATTCGCCGCCCCGCTGGTCATCAACATCGCCGTGCCCAGCGCCGGGGAGTTGTTCGAGAAGGAGACCTCGGTGTGCAGTTCGCGGTTGCCATGTGCGACGGCGCCAAGGCCCAGGAAGCGGAGCGCATCCAGACCTCCACTGCGAGCAGTATCGGCTCAAGCGCCACCGTCTGTCCGTGGCAGGCAGATCGCCCCGGCCGGTTGCGGGATCGCCGCGGTGGCGGCGCATTCCGCCAGCACCCGCCCGGTGACGGGTACAATCGAAAAAGGGAGGCCGGGGCCCTTAGCTCAGCGGTCAGAGCAGCGGACTCATAATCCGCGGGTCGCTGGTTCGAATCCAGCAGGGCCCACCACAAGGTGAGGTCGACTGCGAGATCGTGGCCGAACCCGGGCCATCGGAACATGCGGCCGAGCGTGCCGGACAAGCCGTTGCATTCCTGGTCGCCCCAGTCGAAGGTGACGGCGTCGACGCGCCGGCCGTAGCCGGTGGCGCGATCAGCCAGACGAGCGGCGGCGGAGGAACCTGCCGACGGCGGAGGCCGGCATGGGCCGGCCGAACAGATACCCTTGCAGGCGGTCGCAGCCGGCCTGCCGCGCCAGCTCCAGTTGTTCCGGCGATTCCACGCCTTCGGCCACGGTGGCCAGACCGAGGCTGCGGGCCAGCGCGACGATGGCGGCAAACAGGGGGCGGCTTGGGCGCGTGACGCCGGCGGAATACAGGAACGACCGGTCGATCTTGACCGCGTCGACGGGGAGCTGCTGCAAGTATGACAGTGAGGAGTAGCCGGTGCCGAAGTCGTCGATGGCGATGTGGACGCCGAGGGCGCGGAGACGGTTCATGGCCTGCGCCGATGGCGGCAGATCGCGCATGACGGCGCTCTCGGTGACCTCGAGTTCGAGGAGATCCGGGCGCAGGCCCGCTTTGCGCAGCGCCTCGGCCACCAGATCGACGAAACCGTCGCGGGCGAACTGGAGGGCCGAGACATTCACCGCGAGGCGGACGGGCCGCCGGGCGCCGCGCTGCCAGGCAGCGGCGAACCGGCAAGCTTGCTCCAGGACCCAGGCGCCGACCGGCACGATGATCCCGGTGCCCTCGGCGATGCTAATAAACTCTTCGGCGGGCACCAATCCCCGGGCCGGGTGGCGCCACGCCAGGAGGGCTTCGAGACCGTGAATGGCGCCGTCGACGGAGAAGACGGGCTGGAAGCGAAGTTCGAGCTGGCGGTTCTCCAACGCCTTCCGCAGCGCGCTCTCGAGCTCGAGCAGCCAGAGCACGGACGTCTGGTCTTCCGGCGTGTACAGCTTGACCTGGTTCCGGCCGGTCCGCTTGGCCTCGCCGAGGGCGGCGTCGGCGCACCAGAGCAGCGCCCCCAGGTCCTGGCCGTCCGCCGGAAAGAGGCTGAGGCCGGCGCTGGCGGTCACGAACAGCTCGAGGTCGTTCAGCGGGAAGGGGCGGCGGAGCGTTCCGAGCAGTTCGGAGACTCTGAGCGAGGCTTCCGCCGGCCCGCGGCAGGGAAAGGCGAACAGAAAGCAGTCCGAGTCCAGGCGCGTGATGAGTTCGTCGGGGCCGGCCACTTTTCGGAGGCGTTCGGCGATGCAGCGCAAGAGGCGGTCGCCGACCGTGTGGCCGAGGGCGTTGTTGAATTGCTTGAAGCGGTCCAAGTCCACCAGGGCCAGGGCCAGAGACTCGCCGGCGGCGCGCGCGCGCTCGATGCGCTCGCTGAGGCGCTGGACGGCCTGCGGCGCGGCCAGAAAGCCGGAAAAGGGGTCAACGAGGGAGGCCGGTTCGGAGGCCGGGCGCGCTCGCATCTCGGCATCCTCCAGGGCGCGGCCCAAGCCCTCGGCGAGCAGTTCCAGCGCCGTTCGCGAGTGCGCGTTGAGGCGGGGGCGCCTCTGGCGGGACGCGAAGGCGAGGATCCAGCGGTTGCCGGCGCCGCCCGGGAGCGGCGTCGCGACCCATAGCGCGGCCCCTTGGTCGGCGTACACAGGCAGGTCCGGGCGAGGGCTCGCGCAGACATGCTGGCACGTCCTCCGCCGGGCGGCGGCGTGGCGCAAGCGCGTGGCGGCGAGCGGCAGGCGCTGTTGGGCGCTGAGCGCCGGATCCCCGCACGCCGCCAGGATGACGGCTTCGTTTCCCTGGATCTCGACGAGCATCCCGATCGGAAGCTCGAAGAGGCGGCAGCCGGTCTTCAAGTACCCGGCAAAGCGGCTGGCCTGCGTCGGAAAGTGGGTGCGCGCGAGCCGCCGGAGCGCCTTGAGGCCGCGCGTGGTGCGGGACAGATCTGCGGTGACCGCCTGAAGGCGGGCGTGGAGGCTCCGCTGGGTTTCTTCCTGCCCGGGCTGGGCGGGCAGGCTGCGCCCGAAGGCCATCAGCCCGACGGGTTGCCCCCGCTCGAACAGAAGGTGGGTGCTCACCTCGAGCGGCACGAGGCGCCCATCCTTGGCGCGGAACTCGAGCTCGCAGGTCTGCCGCACTCCGCCGCCGAACTGGTTGAGGATCATCGTCCGCACAGTCTCGCGGTGCCGCGGCTCCACGAGTGCGTCGACGTTGCGCCCGAGGAGTTCCCCGCGCGGGAATCCGAGGAGGCGTTCGGCGGTGCGGTTCACGGCCGTGATCTCGCCGCGAAGGTTCTGGGCGTAGACGAGGTCGGCGGTGTTTTCCAACAGGGCCAGTAAAGGAGGCTCGGAGGCGAGCCAGTCGGGGGCGGGGGAGGGGATCTCGTCGAGGAACCAACCGAGGATCAGGCCGAGGAGACCTGCCAATTCCTCGAGCGTCTTCACACGCGCCGGCGTCCATGGTTCGGGGCGGTGATCCAAGGCGCAGAGGGCGCCGAGCAGTTCGCCGGAGGGCCGGCGGATCGGAGCGCTGGCGCAAGAGCGAACCTCCGCGCCTCCGATCTTCGGCAACTGTCCGGAGAGGCGGCTGTCGCCGCGCACGTCCTCAAGAACCAGCAGCCGGCTGGAGGTGAACAGATGGCGGCAGATGGCGAACTCGCGCTCGCTCCACTGTGGCGCCGGCCCGCAGCAAACCTCCGCCCAGCGCAAGCGGGCGTCGGTGAAGTCGGCGAGGACGACAGGGGCGCCGAGCAGGCGCGCGGCGGTGCGTACGACCGGTTCGATGACGGCCCGGGCGCGCAAGGGGGACCCGCCGGCCGGTCCTCGCCCGGTCCACACCGGCAAATTCTCTTCTGGGCGCAAGGACATGCCGTGACTCCGGGCCGAGTCTCCATTGTACGCAAAACGCGGAGAAAAGCCGCGGAAATTTCGCAAATTGCGCCCGGCTCATTTCGGCTCGAGCGGCCGGAAATTCACCTGGAGCTCTTCGAGGCGCGCCAGGTGGGGGCGAAGGCGCGCCAAGAAGCCGGGCCAGTCCCGCTGCGCCTGCGGTGTCCAGACGACTTCCGCGAGCGCCGTCAGGCGCGGGAAGGCCATGTATTCGAGTTGCCGGGGCGTGGAGATGTATTCCGTCCAGAGCTGGCCCTGGGCGCCGAGGATGCGGCCCGCCTCCTCGGGGGTCAGTTCCGCGGGAACGGGGTCGAATTCATAAACCTTGTCGAGCGGCAAGAATCCCCCGATCGCCAGCGGTTCGCCGGGATCTCGGGACTGGTAGTAATCGAAGTAGGTGTAAGAATTCGGGGCCATCACGACGTCGTGACCGGCGCGCACAGCCGCAATTCCGCCCTTGGTGCCGCGCCAGGACATGACGACCGCTCCGGCCGGTGCGCCGCCTTCGAGGATTTCGTCCCAGCCGACGAGGCGCCGGCCGCGCGACGTCAGGAACTCATTCATGCGGCCGATGAACCAGCCGTGGAGCTCTATTTCCCGCTTGAAGCCGAGCTTGCGCATCAGCGCCTGGGCTTGCGGGCTGGATTTCCACTGGTCGGTGGGCACCTCGTCTCCGCCGATGTGAATGAATTCGCCGGGAAACAGCTCGAGGACTTCGGCGAGCACGTTCTGGAGGAACTCGATGGTGCTCTCGTTGACGTTGAAAATGTTCGTGTGAACGCCCCAGCGGGTGGAAACCTCCAGCTTCTCGCGCGTGTTGCCGAGCTCGGGGTAGGAGGCGATGGCCGCCTGAGCGTGGCCGGGCATTTCGATCTCGGGAACCAGGCGTACGTGGCGCCGGCGCGCGTATTCGACGATTTCGCGGATCTCGGCCTGGGAGTAATATCCGCCGTGGGGCTTGCCGTCGAAGCCTCGCGCATCGCGTTCGTGGCCGAGGCGGGTCTCTTTGCGGATCGAGCCGATCTGGGTCAGTTTCGGGTACCGTTTGATTTCGATCCTCCAGCCCTGATCGTCGGTGAGGTGGAGCTGGAGCGAGTTCATTTTGTGAAGGGCCAGCAGATCGATGAATTTGAGGATCGTCTCCTTGGGCATGAAGTGGCGGGCGACGTCGATCAGGGCGCCGCGCCAGGCAAAGCGCGGCCGGTCCTCGATGCGCACGCACGGAAGCGTCCAGGAGACGCCGGGGCGCCGCTGCTGCGAGTAGATCGCCGGCGGAAGGAGCTGGCGGAGCGTCTGGACGGCGTAGAAGGCACCGAGCGCTTGGGGCGCCCGGATGCGAACCTGCTCCGGCGCGACCTCGAGCCGGTAGCCCTCTCCGCCCAGCCGTTCGAGGGAGGAGTCAAGCTCGAGGCGAATCGTGTTGGGCCGGTCCGCCGCCGGTTCGGAGACCGGGAGCGAAAAGCCGGTGGCGGGGGCGAGCGAATCCGCCAGGAACCGGGCGGCGGGCGTCAGGGCGCTGTCGGCGACGATGGCGGTATCGGCGCGGAGCGAGAAGGCGCCGCGCTGGCGCTCGAGGCGGACAGGCTGGGGGATGAGGCTGATCGCCGGTTCAGATCGCCGGCTGCACGCTGAGAGAAGGAGCGCGCAGGCGAACAGAGGCCAGAGATTAGCCGGATTCATCCACAGGAACCTGGCGGATTCGGACCCCGGCTTCGGAGAATAACGTCTCGACGTTCTTGAAGTGTTCATCGTAGAAATCGCTGGAGTAGCGCCGCATGCGGTCCTGGGAGATCACGACTTCGGTGATGCCGGCCTGAACGATGGCCCGGGCGCAGTCCATGCAGGGCATGATCTCCACGTAGAGCGTGCAGCCCTCCAGAGGCGTGCCGCACCGCGCCGCGTTGCAGATGGCGTTGCGCTCGGCATGCTCCATCCACAGATACTTGCCCGGCCGCGTCAGCCGTTCCGGCACGTCGTCACGGATGCCTCGGGGGAAGGAGTTGTAACCGGTGGAGCGGATCTCATGCGCCGGACCGGCAATGATACAGCCGACCTGGGTGTTGGGATCCTTGCTGCGCGCGGCGACGTGGCGGCAGATGCTCAGATA
>JBBIMZ010000247.1:0-5961 GCA_037444135.1 Solibacteraceae bacterium | reverse complement strand
TGAAGAAGCTCTACTACATCGGCCCGATGTTTCGCCGGGAGCGGCCGCAGAAAGGCCGGTACCGGCAGTTCTATCAGATCGGCGCCGAGTGCATCGGCTCGGAGGCGCCGCAGGTGGACGCCGAGGTGATCGAGATGGTCGTTCACCTGCTCGAGGCTCTGGGTCTGACCGGATTCGAACTGCTGCTCAATTCGGTCGGCTGCCGCCAGTGCCGCCCGGCCTATCTGGAGGAGCTGCGCGCGCGGCTGCGCGGCGTGGCGCAGGGCCTGTGCGCCGACTGCCGGCGCCGCGCCGAGACCAATCCGTTGCGCGTCCTCGATTGCAAGGTGCCGGAGGATCAGCCGGTGATCGACGCATTGCCTTCCGTGCTGGATCACCTCTGTGAGGCCTGCCGAGCCCATTTGGAAGGCGTGCGGCGGCGGCTCGAGCCGCGCGGCGTCGCTTACCGGTTGGCGCCGCGGCTGGTCCGGGGCCTGGATTACTATACGCGGACGACCTTCGAGGTGGTGCACGGCGCCTTGGGCGCGCAGAACTCCGTGCTCGGCGGCGGCCGCTACGACGGCTTGGCCGAAGATCTAGGATCGAAAACCCCGGCGCCAGGCATCGGATTCTCGATCGGCGAAGACCGGCTGGTGATGATTCTCGAACAGGCCCGGCCGGAAGCGTTCCGCCACGCTCCGGACCTTTTCGTCGCGCCGCTGGGCGAAGCGGCCGAAGCCGAAGCGGCGAGCCTGGCGCGCCAGTTGCGCGCCCGGGGCGTCTGCGTCGAAGTGAGCCCGGCGGGCCGGCTCAAACGTCTGCTGGAGCTCTCGCACCGGCTCGGAGCGCGCTTCACGTTGATTTTGGGCGACCAGGAGATCGCCGCCGGCCGGTACGCCTTGAAGGAAATGAGCACGGCAGAGCAGCAGCTCGTCAGCCGCGAGCAGTTGCTCGAACGGTTCTCCCATCGCTGACTTATGGAAGCCAAAGTACCGCTGGATTTTCTCGGTGAACTCCGCCGCACTCACAGTTGCGGAGAACTGCGCGCGGCCGATGCGGGCCGGCGCGTTCTCCTGATGGGCTGGGTGCACAAGCGGCGCGACCTCGGAGGAGTGATCTTCGTCGACCTGCGCGACCGGGAAGGCGCCACGCAGATCGTCTTCCGCGCCGATCTGGACCCCGGGGTCCACGAGAAGGCCGAACTGCTCCGACCCGAATATGTCATCGCCGTCGAAGGCCTGCTCGAGCTGCGGGCGCCCGAGACGGTCAATCCCAACCTGGCCACCGGAGAAGTCGAGGTCAAAGTCGAAAAGCTCTGGATCTTAAACGACTCGCGCACGCCGCCGTTCCCCATGGAGGACCGCGTCGATGTGAGCGAGGACGTGCGGCTCAAGTACCGCTATGTGGACCTGCGGCGGCCGCGCATGCAGCGCAACATCATCCTGCGTTCCCGCATCTCCTTCGCCATCCGCGAACTGCTTTACAAGATGGGCTTCCTTGAGATCGAGACGCCGTTCATGACGCGCTCGACGCCGGAGGGGGCGCGCGATTTTCTCGTTCCCTGCCGCCTCCAGCCGGGCACCTTCTACGCCCTGCCGCAATCGCCCCAGCTGTTCAAACAGCTCCTGATGGTGAGCGGCTACGACAAGTATTTCCAGATCGTTCGCTGCTTCCGCGACGAGGACCTGCGGGCCGACCGGCAGCCCGAGTTTACGCAGCTCGATCTGGAAATGTCGTTTCCCCAGCAGGAACGGATCTTCGAAGTGATCGAGCCGGTCGTGCAGCGCGCCTGCGAGGTGGCCGGCTATCACATCGAGATCCCGTTTCCCCGGATGACTTACGCTGAGGCGATGCGCTCCTACGGCTCCGACAAGCCGGATCTGCGCCTGCCGCCGTTTCACGTCGTCAACGATCTGTTCGAGGGCACGCCGCTCTGCGCCAACGGCCTGCCGCTCGTGGCGATCCGGACTCCGAACACCGGCCCGCTCAGCCGCAAGGAGCGGGGCGAGGTCGCCGAATTCGGACGCGGCCTCGGCCTGAAGGTCTACGACGACCTGAAGGGCTTGGCCAAAAGTTACCCGGAAGCGGTCGCGGCCGTCCGCGAGCGCACCGGAGCGTCGGAGGAGGACCTGCTGGTGCTGGCCGGATGGGCGGGCGACCCGCCGGCGCGGCGCCCTCAGGACACGGTACTCCAAGCCTGCGGCCAGCTGCGGATGCATGCCGGGCAAAAGTACAACGACCGGCACAAGCTGCTCGACCCGAGCACCTTCAAGTTGCTCTGGGTGGTCGACTTCCCGATGTTCGAGTGGAGCGACGAAGAGCAGCGGTGGGTGGCGGCGCATCACCCGTTCACCTCCGTCCACGATGAGGATCTCGACAAGCTGCTGACCGACCCCGCCGGTTGCCGCGCCAAGTCCTACGATGTCGTCTTGAACGGCGTCGAGCTCGGTTCTGGCTCCATCCGTATCCACCGGCGCGACGTGCAGTCGCGGGTCTTTGAAGCGCTCGGCTTCAGCCCCGAGGAGGCCCGCCGGCGGTTCGGTTTTCTGTTGACCGGGCTCGAATACGGGGCTCCGCCGCACGGAGGGATCGCTCTGGGGCTGGACCGGCTGGTGATGATTCTGGCGGGCGAGAGCTCCATCCGCGAAGTCATCCCCTTTCCCAAGACCGCCAAGGGGACTGACTTGATGTGCGAGGCGCCGGCGCCGGTGCCCGAGCGCCAGCTGCGCGAACTGGGCCTGCAGTTCCGGCGCGACTGATCGACCCGTTCAGACGAGCGCGTAGGACCGGATTCGCCTCTCGAGCGAGTCTTTAATTTGCTCCAGATCGAGCTGGCGCGTCCAGGCCCAGATGGCCGCCAGTTCCTCGCGGACCTCTTCAGCTCGCCGGGCGGAACGCGGCTTGACCGTATGAAAGCCGAGAGCGCTGGCCAGCCGGCAGGCCAGGCACACCAGCGCTGCCGGCTCCGCCCCGGCGGCCTCCTGAAAGTCTCCGTGGTGGCGCGCAGCGGCCAGAGCTAGGTCCGCCGGCAGTCCCCACTTGGCGATCAGGATCTCGCCGGCCTGGCAGTGGTCGATGCCCACTCGGGCGCGTTCGCGGTCGAGCGCGTCGGGGCTGCCGTAGTTCTCCGGACCGGCGGCCATCATCAGGCCCAGCCGGCCGATGTCGTGCAGCAGCCCCGCCGTGTAGGAGGATGGGCGGTCGCGGTTGGTTGCGGCGGCGAGACCGTCGCCGAGCAGGGCGGAGGCCAGGCTGTGCCGCCACCAGGCGCGGAAGTACCGAGTGCGCCCCGGGGCCTTGAGATAGGCCCGGAGCGCCGCGGTGAACAGGAGAGGGCGAAGGTGGTCCCGCCCGACCAGGACGATGGCGTGGCGTACGCTTCTTACCTGACGCGCCAAGCCGAATAGCGCCGAGTTGGCGGCTTGAAGGATCTCGGAAGCGAGCACCGGATCGGCCGACACGAGCCGGGTCAGCTCGTCGGTCTCGATTCGGTCCGACGAGAGGACCTGGATCGTCCGGAGCGCGACCGGGGGAAAGGGAGGAAGCTGGTCCAGCGACGCGAGGAGCGAGGCGACGTCAGCAGCCACGCCTTTGCTTATCGGCGCGACCGGAATCTATTTGACACTTGGATCCGGCGGCATACCCAGCTTTTCGTACAGCCGGCGCCGGCCGGCCTTGTCGGACTCCAGGATCGCGCGGGCGTGCCGGGCGACCTCTTCGGCATGCTCGCGCGGCACCACGATCACGCCGTCTCCGTCGGCCACGACCACATCGCCCGGGCGGACCATGACTCCCCCGCAGGTGATCGGGCGGTTGACCGACTCGACTTCGTTGCGGCCTGGCCGGATGCCGCGTCCGAAGCGCCTCGCGTAAAGGGGGACCTTCTCCTTGATGATCTCATCGGTGTCGCGCACCCCCCCGCTGGTGACCACGCCGACCGCGCCGCGCAGTTTCCAGCCGAGGATGTTGTTCGAGCCGATGGTGCCGGTATCACCGTCCGCATGGCCGTCGATGACGACGACCGAACCCGGGCGCAGGTGCGCCACGAACGGCTCCGGCGAAAGCTCCTTGTACCACTGACCCTCCCACTTGCGGAAATCCTCGGGAGTCATCTTCTGGGCGCGGCGGTTGGTGGGCAAGTAGCGCACGGTGACGGCGATGCCGGCAAAGCGGTGGCTGAAGTTGTCCGTGTCGCGCCAGAGCGCGCGAATCGCCGGATCCATCAGCCCGACGTCCTGGAGGCCGGCCATGTCCATGCCGTCGGAGACGTCGGCCACGCGGAGACCTTCGTAAAGCTTGAGGATCTGCGCGTCTTCTTCGGCCGTGTACGTCCGGAAGCGAATGAAGTCAGGCTGTGCGCCGAGCAGGGCGGGGAGCGCCAGCAAGGTCAGGGAACGAACTGCGTGCGTGCTCATCTTCGTCTCGACACATCATACGACGAGGACGCGCCGGAGGCACTCCTCGAGGGTATCGACGGCGAAATCAGCCTGATCGGCGGTGAGGACCAGCGGCGGCGAAAGGCGGATGACGCTGACGCCGGCGCCGAGCACGAGCAGGCCCCGCTCGAAGGCCATCTGCACCAGGCGGTCGCGCAGCTCCGGCGCCGGCTGGCGGCTTGCTTGATCCTTGACGATCTCGATGCCGAGCTTCAGCCCGAGCCCGCGCACGTCGCCGACGATCGGGAAGCGGCAGGGCCAGTCGCGCATGCGCTCGAGCATCTGCGCTCCGACGCGGGCGGCGTTCTCGGTGAGGCCGCCCTCGAGCAGTTCGAGCGTCACCAGCGCCGCGGCCACCGCCACCGGGTTGCCGCCGAAGGTCGAGGCATGGGCGCCGCGTTCCCAGCGCATCAGATCCGCCCGGGCCACGGTGGCCGAAAGCCGAAGTCCGCTGGCGATAGCTTTGGCGACGGCCAGGATATCCGGCGTGAGGTCGAAATGGTCGCTGGCCCACATCTTGCCGGTCCGCCCCATGCCGGATTGCACCTCGTCGACCACGATGAGCCAACCGAAGCGGCGAGCCACGGCCTGGAGCTCATCGAAGAACTTCCGCGGCGGAATCACGTAACCGCCCTCGCCCTGAACCGGCTCGACGACCACCGCCGCCACCTCGGAGGCAGGCAGGATCGTCCGCACCAGATCCTGCTCGATCACTTTGACGCACTCGACGGCGCACGTGTCCGGCTGCTTGCCGTAGGCGCAGCGGTAGCAGTAAGCGTACGGTATATGGGTGACGCCGGGGACGAGCGGTCCGAAGCCTCTGCGCTGGACGCTCCGGCTGGCCGTCAGCGACAGCGCGCCGAGCGTCCGGCCGTGAAATCCCCCGAGGAAAGCGAGAAACTTGTCGCGCCCGGTATGATAGCGAGCCATCTTGATGGCGGCTTCGATGGCTTCCGTCCCGGAGTTGCCGAAATAGACGCGGCGCGGGCCGCCGCCCGGCGCGAGCGCGGCCAGCCGCTCGGCGAGCCGCACCATGTTCTCGTAGTAAAAGTCCGTGCCGGACATGTGGATCAGGCGGGCCGCCTGCTCCTGGATGGCGCCGACCACGGCGGGGTGACAGTGCCCGGTGGCGACGACGGCGATGCCGGCGTTCAAATCCAGAAAGCGGTTGCCGTCGACATCCTCCACGATGGCGCCTTCGCCCCGTTCGGCGACCAAGGGGTAGCTGCGGGTGTAGGAGGGCGAGAGCACGGCGTGGTCTCGCTCGACAATCGCTCTGGCGCGGGGACCCGGCAGCGGCGTACGGATCACCGGCAGGGCGGCGCGAGCTTCGGCCATGAATTCCTCATCATACGGCTGCCGGCCGGGCGCGCGCCAGCGCCGATAGGGCGCCGCCGGTTCAGGAGATGCGCGCTTCGATCCGCGTCAGACGGGTATCCAGCTCGGCGAACTTGCTGAGCAGCGAACTTTCCACGCGCGCCAGACTCGCGTCGAAGCGCTCGCCTTGCGCTTTGATCAGATCCTTGAGATCCGAGATGCGGCTGTC